>WQXX01000001.1 GCA_009781535.1 Coriobacteriia bacterium
CCTTTCCTGAAAATGAAGTTCTTGCGGATGTTTGCATACAAGGATGAACGATCCGGCTGCGTTAGAAAGCCGCAAGCAGGCGCGCCTTTTTCTTTGACAACCCACGTGCCCTCTCTTTTAAAACAGACGCCGTCTTGTTCGGCAAGAATGTCAGGGGCAAACCGGCTTTCGAAAGCGTTCTTAAGCGAAGTAAGACCATTGTCGTGATACACGAAATCTATGCTGTCGGTAAAGAAGTCGCGATAGTTGAGCTCTGCCTCGGGGCCTCCGACCATGATGTACAGATCAGGGAACCGCTGCTTCAAGTGAGCCGACGTTTGTATGATGTAGTCGGTGGTATTGGCGTTTGCGTTAAACCCGACGCAATCAAAACCGCCGCGTTTGATTTTGCGGGCAAGCCTGGGAAACCTGAACTGCCTTGGATGTTGGAACTCATCAAAGATCTCGTTTTTAAAACCGACGTCGTTAAGAAGACTGCTGATGTATTCAAGCCCCAAAGGCTCGAGATTTGCGACGATGGATGAGAACTTCGGGCGTACAAGCAGGACCTTTAGAGCACCTTCTGCAGCTTGAACACATTCCTTCACAAGCACACCTCACATGATATTCAGCAACCGTCAATACGAACCACATTATTTGTTGTATCCCATTCTAACAAGACGAAGGGCCGATGAGCTCTTGGTACAACAGCTTGCATGATAAGAAGAGGCAAGCAGTATGCTTTGAGAGGTTTTTTAATCGTAAACAAACGGTGCAGAACCGTTGCTACAGGTACGTTGACCGTCTTCGTATTATTGAAGTAAAATTTGTCCTTTATAACCATATAACAATCGAGGTAGAACAATGTCATTTGAGAGGTTCACCGACAAAGCACGTAGCGTCCTTGCCTTTGCGCAGGAGGAAGCGCGTGCGCTCAAACAGACCAATGTGGGCACCGAGCATCTGCTTTTAGGTCTGTTACGCGAGCGTGATGGTTTGGCAGCACAAGCCCTGAAAAATCTTGACATCACCTACGATAACGTGCTTGCCCAGATAAAGGGACTCATTGAGGGCTTACCGGAAGCGCCGACGGGGCACTTAAGCTTTACGCCTCGCGTTAAACGCGTTTTAGAGCTCGCTTTGCGTGAGACCATGCAGCTCGGTCAAAACTATATCTCGACTGAACATCTGCTGCTTGGCATCGTACGCGAAGGCAACGGCGTTGCCATCCAGGCGCTCTCGCAGATGGGCATCGACGGGCAGGCGGTACGGGCAGCGGTCATCGATTTGCTCCACAAGTCCTCGACCTATGCAGGCGGGCCCGAGTTCATGGAAGACGACGCACACAGCCGCGAGGGCGAAGGAATTCTGAAGGAATTCGCCACAAACCTCACCAAACTTGCCGAGGAGGGCAAGCTTGACCCGGTGGTTGGCCGCGAGATCGAACTTGAGCGGGTCATGCAGATATTGTGCCGCCGTGCCAAGAACAACCCCTTACTTCTCGGAGACCCCGGTGTTGGCAAGACAGCTATCGCCGAAGGGCTTGCGCAACTCATCGCCTCTGAGCAGGTGCCTGACATATTGCGTAACAAGAAGATCGTCACCCTTGACGTGCCTGCACTTGTCGCCGGCTCGAAGTACCGGGGCGAGTTCGAGGAGCGCCTCAAGATGGTCATTAAAAGTGTTAAAGACGATGGCAATATTATCCTGTTCATCGACGAGATGCATACGCTCATCGGCGCCGGCTCGGCTGAAGGCTCCATCGACGCCGCCGCCATCCTAAAACCGCCGCTCTCGCGCGGTGAGATACAGGTCATCGCAGCCACCACGCTCGATGAGTACCGCAAGCGTGTCGAGAAGGATACCGCGCTCGAGCGGCGCTTCCAACCGCTGACCATCAACGAACCCTCAGGAGAGCAGACGGTCAAGATCCTCGAAGGCTTACGCGATCGCTACGAGGCGCATCATCGCGTGCACTTTACCGACGAAGCGTTTAAGGCTGCCGTCACCTTGTCAGAGCGTTACGTCCAGGATCGCTTCCTGCCCGACAAAGCCATCGACGTCATAGACGAAGCGGGCGCACGTATGCGTATCCGCAACATGACCATCCCTACCGATGTGCATGCCATGGACGAGAAGATACGCAAGCTGCGCGCAGAAAAGGACGAAGCCGTCAACATGCAGGACTTCGAGAAGGCCGCCAAGCTGCGCGACGATGAGAGGTTGCTGCTTGCTGAGCGCGCTGAGCTTGAGAAGAAATGGCTCGAAAGCGCAACGAGCGAGGTCGCGTATGTAACGGAAAAAGAGATCGCGGACATCGTCTCGATGTCAACTGGCGTTCCGGTTGCTAACCTCACCGAGGCTGAGACCGAAAAGCTTTTGCGTATGGAAGACGTGCTCCACGAGCGTATCGTCGGTCAGGACGAAGCTGTCACGGCAGTATCCAAAGCTATCCGTCGTTCGCGCGCAGGCTTGAAAGACCCCAAGCGTCCAGCGGGTTCGTTCATCTTCCTTGGGCCTTCCGGCGTGGGCAAGACCGAGCTCTCAAAAGCCCTGGCAGAGTTCCTTTTCTCGACTGAGGATGCGCTTATCTCGTTTGACATGAGCGAGTATATGGAAAAACACACGGTATCACGTCTCGTAGGATCGCCTCCCGGTTACGTGGGTTATGACGAGGGCGGCCAGCTCACGAAGGCAGTCCGCCAGCGGCCTTACTCGGTCATCCTGTTCGATGAGATAGAAAAAGCACACCCCGATGTCTTCAATATCCTGTTACAGATACTTGAGGAAGGCCGCTTAACCGACGGTCAGGGCCGCAAGGTCGATTTCCGCAATGCTATCGTCATTATGACGAGCAACGTAGGCGCCCGCGAGATTGCGCAGGGTACACAAATCGGTTTCTCGGGAGCAGATTCCAAGAAAGGGCTATCTGACAAGGAGATCAACAGCCGCGTCATGACTGAGATGAAAAAGCTCTTCCGCCCCGAGTTCCTCAACCGTATCGATGAGATTATCGTCTTCAAGTCGCTTACCAAAGAGCAGATTGCATCGATTGTCGAGCTCATGGTATCTGATCTGCGCGACCGTCTCATCGCACAGGGCATGAGCCTTGAGCTGACGGAGAAAGTGCGTGCCTACATTGCTGAAGAGGGCACCGACATGACCTTTGGCGCCCGTCCGTTGCGCCGCGCCATCCAGCGTCTGCTCGAAGATCCTATCAGCGAAGGAGTGCTTGAAGGGCGTTGGCAGGCAGGCACCATCATCACAGCAGATTATGATGGCAATGATGTGGTGTTCTCAAGCGCTCTAGGTGAGATACCTGAGCCGCGCAAGCGCCAGAGCCTGGCGCGTGAGGCTGAGCTTATCACACCGATATTCGCACATGCTCCCGGTTATACTACGGGAGGCTCGGGCAACGGTGGTGCAACGCCCGATTCCAACGACTGAAACCGGAAGAGACGCACCTGATACCGACGCTTGATAACTGGAACCGGCACGCCTGATTCCGACGACTGAAACGGAACCAGTAGACCTGAGTAAGGCATATGATTTGTAAGCTACGATTGAACGGAGCCACATGGACAGAATACGCTCAATCCTCCCTGAACGTGCGGAGAACATCTTTGATCCTCTGGTAGAGATGGTTGCCTCTGGTATGCCCTTGCGCGAGGCTATTGACATGATCATCAGCTCCCAGAACGGCGCGCTGATCTGCATCGGCGACGTTGAAACCATACTCAGTCTCGGTGACGGTGGTTTCATGATTGACCTCCCGTTCACACCGCAACGCCTCTCTGAGCTCTCAAAGATGGATGGGGCAATCGTTCTCACCGGAGATCTCTCAAGAATCGTCTGCGCGAATTTCCACCTCAATCCAGATCCGGGCATTTTTACGTTTGAGACTGGCATGCGTCATCGTTCAGCAGCGCGCACAAGCGCCCAGACTGAAGCGACGGTCATTGCCATCTCCAAACGACGGGTGCAGACCACTTTGTACCGAAAAGGGGAGGGCTTGACGCTTGACTCCGACCAGATGTTACTCTCAAAGGGCAACCAGGGTCTGCTTGCGCTTCAAAACCTGCGTAACACGCAGGAGCGCGCTTCGATGCGTTTGAGCTTTTTGGAGATAGACGATATCGTAACGGTCGCTGATGTTGCAGGCGTGCTTCAGCGGTACTGCATGCTCTTGAGCACGGCGGTGCAGACGGAGCGCTATATCAACTTCCTTGGCAGTAACAGCGGGCTTTTACGCAGCCAGCTTCACGAGCTTGCTGATGGTGTAGTCGATGCCTTCATCCTCGTCATCAGGGACTATGCAGTCTATAGCAATGCAGAGAATGCCAATGCCGTTGCCTGCTCCTTGCTCGAATGCCCAGCACAGGCCCTCAACACTCAAAAGGTGATGAATCTGCTCGGCTACACGCGTAGCTTTATTGAGGAAGCCCATATCTCGCCGCGTGGTTTCAGGGCGTTTTCGCGTATATCTATGCTTGACGAAGCTGCCGTTGCCAAGATCATCGAAGAATATGGTTCTTTAAGCGCTATTGTCCATGACATCCGCGGCGACTCATACGACCGTCTCGAAAGTCTTGGTGTAAAGAATATGCGTGGAATCGCGAAAAGCTTCATGCAGCTGCGTTCAACCTTGTAGACAACAAAAAGTTGTGTGAGGGGGGGGTCTTGCAGGGTTGTACCCTGCAAGACCCCCCACTTGTATGCTCAGGCACCCAGTTTACCCGACTTGCCGCATTTGGAACTCAAATTATTCTGCTTTCCGCCGCATTTTGCCCCTCATCGCTAGCCAAGAACGCTCATGTGTGGTATAAATACTTATTCGCTCTCGCAAGGAGGGGGCGCGTTGCATCATGGTGCAACGCCAGAATCTTTCTTTCAAGAAAGTGGGCACTTGTCCCGCTTTCTTTTGTTAGGTGTAGCGAGAGCTACTTGTTAGGAGATCTTGGTGAGTATACGTGTGGAACAGATGATGATCGACTCACTTGAGCCAGTGGCAATTGAGCATGGCTTTGAGCTTGTCGACGTCGAATTGGCGGGGGCGTCACGCGCTCCTGTGCTTCGGGTGTTCCTCGATAAGGCAAGCGGTTTGACCTTAGATGATATCGCAGCGGCAAACAGCTGGGTTAGTAACGTCGTTGACACGGTCGACCCATTCAGGGGGTCGTATGTGCTCGAGGTCTCTTCACCTGGCATTGACCGCCCCTTGCGTACGCTTGAGCATTTCGCACGTTTTGTTGGAGAGACTGCCCATATTGTCGTAAGACCAAACGAAGGCAAGAACAGCCGCCTCAAGTGGACCGGCGTATTGGCTGGTGTTGCAGATGACGCCGTGCTTCTTACGGTGGACGGCAAGACCCATCGTCTACAAATCACCGATATCAAGAAAGCGCATGTAAAAGGAACGGTTGATTTCAGCAGGTGCATCAGCAGCCTGCCTGCTGAGAGCGCTGATGAACAACCCGGCGAAGACGCCGAAGAACTGCCCGAAGACCCACAGGAATGAAAGGAACCAGCGATGTCGTCTGAGTTGATGGCAGCCCTTGAGGCATTGGCAATAGAGAAGAATATTGACGAGTTATACCTTTTAGAGCGTCTTGAACAGTCGCTAGCAAAGAGCTATCAGAGCATTCTTAACCTTGATTGGGACGCCCGCGTAACCATCAATCGTGAGAACGGTTCGATATACGTCTACGAGATCGTCCCAGTGGGTGAGCCGGATGAGGAAACCGGCGAATACACCGAGTTCGAGGAGCGCGATGTTACGCCCCGGGAAGTCAGCCGAATCGCCGCCCAGAACGCAAAAGGCGTCATCATGCAGATCGTGCGCGACGCAGCGCGTCAGGCGATATTTACCGAGTTCGCCGACCGCAAGGGTGAGCTTGTCAATGGTACGGTGCTGCAAAGCACGCCGGACTTCACCATCATCAAGATCCGCGACGGGGTCGAAGCCGAGCTTCCGCATTTCGACAGGAAACGCCACATCGGAGAGCTCAACGAGAAACCGGAAAACGAGCACTACCGTCACAACCAGCGTCTCAAGTCGCTCATCATAGATGTGCGCGACCCCAATCTGGTCGAGACGAACACCCGTGGCGAGAACACCCGCCCCGCTATCGTCGTCAGTCGAACGCACCCCGACCTCATCCGTCGTCTCTTTGAGATCGAAGTCCCTGAGATTTACGACGGTGTTGTAGAGATAAAGTCCATCGCACGTGAGGCAGGCGCACGTTCCAAGATCGCCGTGTCCTCCCGCGAAGCGAACCTCGACCCGGTTGGCGCCTGTGTAGGGCCCAAAGGCTCGCGCGTGCGTATGGTCGTCGAGGAGTTGCGCAATGAACGCGTCGACGTCATCATGTGGGACGCCAACCCAGCCGTGCTGGTCGCCAACGCGCTCTCGCCAGCCCGTGTGAACAAGGTCCTTATCAACGAGGACACGCATTATGCGACGGTCATCGTGCCTGATGACCAGCTGTCACTTGCCATCGGTAAGGAAGGGCAGAACGCTCGTCTCGCAGCGCGTCTGACCGGCTGGCATATAGACATCAAGAGCTCCAGTCTTATGGGCGACATGCCAAACCTTGCCGCCACATTGCTTGACGATGATGAGCAGGATGGCGAAGCAGAAGGCGGACGTTGCGAGTATGTGTCGCCAACTGGCGTACGCTGCCGTAACCATGCCCGCTTGGACTCGCGCTTCTGTGGCGTCCATGAGCATATACTGCTCTCCGCCGAAGATGAGAGCCTGATTGATACGGATGAAAGCCTGATTGATACGGACGACGCAGGCTTCATCGACGGAAACAATGAGAATCTGATTGATGACGATGAGGGGCTTATCTAAACGATGCCAGCACCGCGAAAACAACCAATGCGGACCTGCGTAGCCTGTAAGACAGGTGCGGATAAACGCGCGCTCGTCCGCTTTGTCCGCGTCGCATCCTCCTTGCCCGCAGACATAAACAGCAACGATGCAGCGCTAAACCCTATGGCAGATTTGAGCAGCGTTCGTCTCGATCGGTCAGGGCGTATGGCTGGACGTGGTGCGTATCTATGCACCCAAAAAGGATGTTTTGAGAAAGCTCGGAAGAGCAAAGCGCTTGAGCGCGCTCTGCGCTGTCCGATTCCGCCTGCCGATTATGATCGGCTTGCCTTAGAGTTTTTGAACCTGTGTGCCACGGAGCATGACAGCGTAGGGACGGTGATACATGGCTAGTATGCGTGTTCATGAGTTGGCCAAAGAATTCGGAATGAACTCCAAGGAATTACTTGACCGGCTCCAGGAGATGAAAATCCCTGCAAAAAGCCATTCTTCGACCTTAGTGGATGCGTATGTTGACCGCATTCGGAAAAAACTCGGCCCTGAAGTTGCTCAGCGTGCCTCTGAGGCAGAGGCTATACGGGCCCAGGAAGAAGCTGCACGTGCAGAAGAAGAACAGCGGCGACGTATTGAGGAAGCCGCTGCAAACAAGGCGGCTGTTGAGGCTGAACGGGCTCAGCGCGAGGCACAACGCAGCGAGCGCGAGGCTCGCGAAGCCCGTGAAGCCCGTGAAGCTAAAGAGGCCGAGCTTATCTCAAGCGTTGTCATCGATGAACCAGATGAGGAGCCGGAAGCGCCTGCTCCCAAACCTATCCCCAAATTCAGCGGTTTGCTCTCCCAGATAGAAGCAGAACGTAATCGCCTTGAGGCTGAAAAGATCGCACGGCAGGAAAGTAAACGTGTAACGGTAAAAGAGAAGATCCCCGGTTATTCGGCAGGTACGGTCGGTGGCGTCGCGCCTGGCGCAGGCGGCGAAAGAGGCAGGAAAGGCAGCGGCGCTGGAGCGGGCCCAGCTCGCCCAGCTGGTGCTTCTGGCAAGACACGTCCTACCGGTGCTCCAGGCCAGGTTCGCCCTGCAGGCGGTGGCGCTGCCGCTCAGACTCGCCCAGCAGGCAGTAGCGCTGCCACTGGACAAGCTCGCCAAACTGGCGGCGCCGTTCCAACTCGTCAAGCAGGCCCTGCAGGAGCATCTCGCCTTCCAGGTGCTGCAGGTGGGTCGCCAGGTCGTGTGCCAGACGTTCGCAAAAGCGCTTCTGCAGGTGTTGGCGGCGCTGGTTCAAGTGGTGCAAACGTTGTTTCCACCGATGCTTTGGTCAGTAAAGCGGGCGCTACAGGCAGCGCTCAGGGGATAAGCTCCACCACCCCAACGCGTGGTGTGTCGGGGAAGGATCTCCAGGATCCTAAAATAGCTAAATTGAGTAGCAAATTTATCGATGCTGGGGATGACGATGATGGTGAGACCTCCCAGCGCCGAGGTGGCAGAGGCAAGAAGGGTGGTCGCGACGTTGCGCATGATAAGGATCGCGAAGGCCTTCGCAGGAAACCTGCCGTAAAAGAGGATCGCCGTGCGAATGTCATGCACTACGCAGACGTTATCGACCTTGATGATGATATGCTTGAAGACGAACGCTATCGGCAGATGGCGATTGCTGCTGAGCAGCTACAGCGTGAGCGCGTCTTGGCAGAAGCACGAGCAGCGGTAGAGGCTGCCACCGATGAAGGCGAAGGCCGTCGGCGCAAGCGCAAGGAGAAACGTGTCGCCGAGGCCAAGGAGCGTGCCGAGCTCGAGGCAATCGAGAAGGGCCTCGATATCGAGGTTTTGCTCGATACCTCCATCGTCCAGGTTACCAGCGGTATTACTGTCCAGGAATTTGCCGACGCCATCGGCATCGCTTCGAAAGATATCGTCAAGAAGCTCTTCTTGCTCGGATCACCCTTTACCGTTACCCAGACTATGCCGGATGACCTTGTCACACAAATCGCAGCTGATTTCGAGGTCAAGATCCGTATTGTGTCCCCAGAAGAACAATATGCAGTCCAGATCCATGACAGCCCTGATGACCTCAAACCCCGTCCGCCGGTGGTCACGGTCATGGGCCATGTCGATCATGGCAAGACCTCGCTGCTCGACGCCATCCGCTCGACAGGCGTCGCTGCAACTGAGGCGGGCGGCATCACGCAGCATATCGGCGCTTCGGTTGCCGAGATCAACGGCCGCCAGATCACCTTCATCGATACCCCGGGCCATGAGGCGTTTACAGCCATGCGCGCCCGTGGTGCGAAGGTCACCGACGTGGTGGTCCTTGTGGTTGCCGCCGATGACGGCGTTATGCCGCAGACCATCGAAGCTATCAACCACGCGAATGCTGCCGGTGTTCCCATCGTGGTTGCGGTCAATAAGATTGACAAAGCCAATGCCACGCCTGAGCGCGTACGGCAAGAACTCACCGACCAAGGCATCATTCCGGAGGAATGGGGCGGGCAGAACATGTTCGTCGACGTCTCCGCCAAGATGCGTCTCGGTATCGACGAGCTGCTCGAACTCATCCTGCTCCAAGCCGACGTGCTTGAGCTTAAGGCCAACCCCAACGCCCTTGCTTCCGGGTTTGTCATCGAGGCAAAACTCGACAAAGGACGCGGCCCGGTGGCAACGGTGCTCGTACAACGTGGCAAACTCAAGGTCGGAGACATCGTGGTTGCCGGCACTGCACATGGCCGCGTCCGTGCGCTCGTCAATCCCTTTGGCGAAAGTGTTGAAGGCGTCTCTCCTGCCGATCCAGTCGAGATCGTCGGTTTGGCTTCGGTACCGGCTGCCGGTGATGAGTTCAGGGTATTTGCCGATGAACGTGACGCTCGCAACCTCGCCGAGGACCGTGCCTTGCGCCAGCGCCTCGCCGAGCATCAGAAGAAGGACCGCGTGACGCTCGTTGACCTCTTTACCCGTATCGAGCAGGATAAGCTTTCAGAGCTCAACCTCGTGGTCAAGGCTGACGTCCAAGGCTCTATTGAAGCGCTTTCCGACGCGCTTGCCAAGATGGATCAATCTGAGGTCCGTATCGATATCATCCACTCTGCTGTCGGTGGTATCACCGAAACCGACGTCACGCTTGCGGCTGCATCTGACGCCATCGTTGTCGGCTTTAATGTGCGCCCATCTGCCAAGGCAAAAGCCCTTGCTGACAAGGAACAGATCGAGATCAAGACCTATCGTGTCATCTACCAAGCCATCGAGGAAATCAACGCAGCCCGTGTCGGCTTGCTTTCACCAGACATCGTCGAGAAGGATATGGGTATGGCCGAGGTACGCGACCTGTTCAGGGTGCCGCGTGTGGGCACCATTGCCGGCTGTATGGTCACCGAAGGCGAGATCTCGCGCGATGACAGGATACGTATCGTCCGTGAGGGTACGGTCATCCATGATGGAAGCATGGCCTCGCTGCGTCGCTATAAAGAAGACGTTAAGCATGTTCGTGCTGGGTACGAATGCGGTATCAGTATCGACAACTTCCAAGATATCAAGCTCGGGGATATCCTCGAAGCCTACAAGGTTACTACAGTCGCACGTGTCAACTAGCCGCAGATCCCTAGCTTATGCACTCATGACAAGTTGGTGCAAATGGAGGTATCAACATGAAACAATCACTCACTTCGCGCAAGTTGAATGAAGCGGCGCGCACCGCATTAGCCGAGATTCTGCTGACTGAGGTTGCAGACCCGCGCTTGGCTATGCTGACCGTTTCTGCCGTACAGGTCACGAGGGACAGAAGCATCGCGAACGTCTTTGTATCAACCGATCCTGCGCGTTATTCGGAAGTCTCTGACGGGCTCGAAAGCGCCAAGGGCCGCCTGCGTTCTTTGCTCGGTCAGGAACTGGGGTGGCGCGTTACCCCTGAGTTACGCTTTTCTATCGATACCGGTTTGGATCATGCCATGCTCATCTCCGAAGCTTTGAAGAACGTGCCCGAGACACATGCATCTGAAGAATACGAAAACAGCCTTCTGGGCGAGAGCGATTTGGATGATCTTGCCTATGCAGAAGGCGTACCTGATCTTGAGGAGGAGTGACTCACATGGAAACTCTTACGGTAGGTGAGACGCTTACGGCTGGTGAGACCCCCGCAGTAGCGGAGACACTTACCGTAGATAAAGCGCTTGCGTTGCTGGAAAACGCAAAGACAGTAGCCATCTGCTCCCATGTCAATCCAGATGGTGATGCGCTCGGCTCCGCCCTTGCCCTTGCCGCCCTGTTGCGTGCCCGTGGTTGCGAGGTAGCCTGCCTGCTTGCCCAAGACCGTCCCGCTCCGGCGCTTTATGGTTTTCTGAACGGATACGAGTTCCTGCCTGCCAGCTCCTATACCGCAACTCCTGACCTGTTTGTTGCGCTGGACCTGCCAGGCGCTTCCCGTCTTGGTGACGGCGTGGCTGTCTTGGATCGCGCTTTACACAGCCTGTGCATCGACCATCATCCCAACTATACCGGTTTTACCGACTCCTATTATGGAGATGAGCAAGCTGCCGCAACCGCCTCGCTTGTGTGGGATATCATCAAGGAAAGCGGCATTACGATCACTCCAGACATGGCAGCGTATTGTTATGTAGCCGTTATGACCGACACGGGACGCTTTGCCTATCAGAACACCAACGTCCGCACCTTCCTTGATGCTGCCGAGATGGTGGAACATGGCGCCGACCCTACCTTCATCAACACACAGGTCTATGGGAATAAATCGATACCTCTTTTACGGCTCGAGTCGCGCCTTATCGAGCGGATGAGTTTTTCCCATGACAACACGACCGTCTATTCCTGGGTCGAAGACGAGGACTTCAAGGAACTGGGCGTCAGCAGCGACGATACTGAAAGCCTGCCTATCATTTTGCGCTCTATCGCAGATGTTAAGGTTGCAGCCTTGCTGCGTGCCGAGAAGGACAAGGTACGCGTGAACCTGCGTTCGCGTTGTGATTGCGACGTGGGGGAGCTTGCCTGTCGCTTTGGTGGTGGAGGCCATCGTGCCGCCTCTGGATTCACTTATAACGGCTCACTTGATGAGACGATAAATGTTCTGTCGGAAGCGTTCGAGCAACTTGTGTGCACGGATGATAGCCAGTAAGCGTGGCGCGACAGGGCTTTCGGGCATTATCGCTGTTGATAAACCTGCGGGTCTGACCTCACATGACATCGTCAACCGTATCCGGCGCATCACCCGCGAGCGCCGGGTAGGGCATTGCGGCACGCTCGATCCTTTTGCCACAGGTTTGCTGATGGTGTGCATCGGCCCGGCGACGCGCCTGGCTGACTATCTGATGGGCGCGCGCAAGCGGTATGTGGCGCGCATTTCCTTTGGGGTTTTAACCGATACCGATGACTGCGAAGGGGCTGTTGTCGAGGTTTGTCCATTGGACGGGGAACTGTTTGATAAGCTTTCTTCCTTTGAGTTCGCGCAGGGTTTTCTTGCGGGTCTGGTAGGCAGACATGAGCAGATTCCCCCCTCATACAGCGCCATACAACGTGATGGCGTGCGTTCTTATGACGCGGCACGGCGGGGTGACATTCTCACACTAAAGGCGCGTCCTATCGAGGTGTATGCCGCCGAGCTGCTGGGAATCTTGGCACAGGGAGATGAGACGCCGCTACAAGCTGACGCCACTTTGGGTTTAACCTGGGATGTCGCCTTTGAGGTCTCGAAAGGCACCTACATCCGTGCGCTGGCCCGCGACATCGCTGGGCAGCTTGGTACCTGTGGGCATCTGGCCGCCTTGCGGCGCACAAGCAGCGGACAGATCGGCTTGGCAGATGCGTATACGCTTGAAGCAATCGAAGCACGAGGTGTGGAGGCATGTTTTCTTGATCCAGTGTGCGCTTTAGGATTGCCAACCTACGTCTTAGATGCGCAACAACGAGCCGACGTCTTGAATGGACGTCCGTTAACGCCTGACCCGCAGGTGTTTTCATCAGCAAAAAGGGATGGTAGTATTGTTGCCTGCATCTGCGATGATGCTTTTTTTGCTTTGTACCGCTACGACGAAGGGCAAGGAAACCTGCGTGCGTTGGCGGTCATCCCCGGTGCTGTGAGACTATTGAAGTAAAGGGAAAAGGAAGGGAACGTGGGAAATTCGAAAACGATGGCAGAAGTGTCAGAGACTTTGGCGGATGCCAGCCACATTCAGGCTCCGTTGATCATCTGGCATGAAGGAATGGAAGCGCTCGGAAGCGCAGCATGCGCATTCGGCGTTTTTGATGGCGTACACCACGGGCACCAATTCATTATCTCCCGCGCTTTAGCAGATGCGCGTGTACGCGGAATTGGTGCCTACATCATCACCTTTGACCGCGATCCGGAGGAGCAACTGCATCCTGATGCGCCCTGTCGCAAGCTCTTGAGCAACGAGGATCGTCTCAGTCTTTTGGCACGTACAGGAGTGGACGGCGTGCTTGTGATCCCCTTTGAGAAAGGCCTCTCTGGTCTAAGCCCAAACGCTTTCTGTGAAACGGTCATCAAGTCGGCGTTTCCGACATGCTTCCTTCATACCGGAGAGGACTTCAGGTATGGGACCAGAGCGCTTGGTACAGCCGCAACGCTGAATAACTGGGCGCATGTGTACGGAGGTTCGCTGACGGCGCATAAACTCTACGATGAGGAGGGCGCTGCTGTCAGTGCGACGCGTATCCGTGGGCTGCTGCAGGAAAGCCAACTCGGGGAGGCGACACGTCTGCTCACCCGCCCCTTCTATCTTACCGGTATTGTTGTGGAAGGGCGTCGCGAGGGCAGCCGGATGGGTATTCCCACAGCCAACCTTAAAACTGCCTATCCTGCGGTAACGCTCGGAGACGGAGTGTATGGTGGATATGTTCATGTAGATGGGCTTCGCTACCGTGCAGCTATCTCGGTGGGCGCTGCATCGACATTCGGAGTGGACGTCTTTTCCATCGAGCCGCATCTGCTTGACTTTGAAGGCGACCTTTATGGTAAGACGATCACGTTATATTTCATCTCATATCTGCGTCCGATGAAGACCTTTGACAGCCCTGAGGAGCTGAAAGAAGCGATTATGTGCGATATCGACTGGACTCGTGAGAACCTTTGAATATCGTCTTCGTTTACTCAGTAAAATAGCTAGAGGAATTAGCAAAAAAGAATCAGTGCCTCTTCAAAATCACAACATCACTGATTGGTAAAATAGCTAGAAAAATTAGCAAAATAAAGAGGGCGGCAGGACGAGATCGTCCTGCCGCCCTCTGGCAATCATCTCAAACAGTTATGCAAGCAAAACCAGCAGGGGTACGAGCAGCAGGGCAACGATGTTGAACACCTTGATCATGGAGTTCAAAGCCGGGCCCGCGGTGTCCTTGTAAGGATCGCCGACGGTATCACCGGTAACAGCAGCTTGATGGGCAAAGGAGCCCTTGCCGCCGTACTTGCCCTCTTCAATGAGCTTCTTGGCGTTGTCCCAAGCGCCGCCGCCAGATGTCATGGAGATGGCCACAAACAAGCCGGTGACAATCGTGCCCACAAGAGCGCCACCCAGAACAAGTGCGGTAAACTCGAAGGCATCCGCAAAACCGACAGCCTTCATGATAAAGCCGATGAGCAGAATGAGAATGGGTACACCGATGGGGATCATAGCCGGAAGCGTCATCTCCCTTAACGCGCTTTGCGTCACGATGTCTACGCACCTGGCATAATTGGGTTTGCCGGTGCCTTCCATGATGCCTTCGATCTCTTTAAACTGGAGCCGCACCTCCTCAACAACGCCTGCAGCTGCCTTACCAACCGAGGTCATGGCGCGCGACGCGAAGAGGAAGGGCAGCAGGCCGCCGATGAACAGCCCGATGAGGACGTAGGGGTTTGAGAGATCAAAACTCAGGCTTGCTGCGCCTTCTACCTGATCTTCGATCGTGTGGATGAAGTCAGCGAAGAGCACCACAGCTGCCAATGCGGCAGAGGCGATAGCATAACCCTTGGTAACGGCCTTAGTGGTGTTGCCCACGGCGTCAAGCGCATCGGTGTTCACACGTACACTCTCGGGCAGGCCGCTCATCTCGGCGATGCCGCCCGCATTGTCGGTCACTGGGCCAAAGGAGTCGATGGCAACGACGATGCCTGCCATAGAAAGCATGGAAAGCGCCGCAACGGCAATACCGAAGATACCTCCAAGCAGGTAGCTTGCAAGTGTAGCAACAACAATCATGATGATGGGGATAGCCGTTGACTCCATACCTACGGCAAGACCCTGGATGATGTTCGTGGCATGACCGGTCTGAGACGCCGAAGCGATGCGTCCAACCGGTTTTTTAGAAGATGAGGTGTAGTGGTCGGTCACATAGACCATACCGGCAGTAAGGGCAACACCGATGATGGCACAGATCCAGATGGTCAGAGGCGATGCCCCAAAGGGAACGAGAAGGTTACCCGCTACTACCGCATCCAGCGAGTCGCCCAAAAGCCACTGGCAAATCGGGAAGAACAGAACGGCAGCGATTCCTGCTGCGATCCAAAGCCCTTTGTAGAGCGCTCCCATGATGGTGCCGTTCTTGCTCATCTTCACAAACAGGGTTCCGATAACTGATGCAAGGATTGAAACGGCGCCGATAGCAAGCGGGAAACCAATCGCAACACTCATGCTGTCAATGCCAAAGGCAAGATGACCGATGAGCATCGCAGCGACAGTCGTAACCACATAGGTCTCGAACAGGTCGGCAGCCATGCCGGCACAGTCGCCTACGTTATCGCCTACGTTGTCGGCGATAACAGCCGGGTTGCGCGGGTCGTCTTCAGGAATACCAGCCTCGACCTTACCGACGAGGTCGGCTCCCACATCGGCAGCCTTGGTAAAGATACCGCCGCCCAAACGGGCAAATACCGAGATGAGTGAACCGCCAAAGCCTAATCCGACAAGCGCCGAGACGTCAGCGATTTTGTAATACACAAGCAAGCCCATGATGGAGACAGCCAGGATTCCAAGCCCGATGACGAACATACCGGTGACGGTACCGGACTGGAAAGCCACCCTGAGCGCTTTGCCCAAGCCGCCACGGGCAGCCTCGGCGGTGCGCACATTGGCGCGTACCGAGATGCTCATTCCGATGAAGCCCGCTGCAGCAGAGGCGACGCCTCCGAGCAAAAAGCCAACTGCCGTCCAGACGCCTAAGCCCGTTACGCCTAAGAATCCGGGGATGAGCAAGACGATGGTGATGACGACTGCTACGATGGCAACCGTGCGGTATTGGCGCTTCATGTATGCCATGGCGCCTTCCTTGATTGCAGCCGAGATGCCTTTCATCGTGTCGTTTCCGGCTGGCTTCTTGTTGACCTGAAAAATCAGGATGACCGCATACACAGCTGCGACCACCCCGGCTGCAAGGCCGATAATCAGTGTTAAAAGTCCGAGATCAAACATGGCACATCCTTTCATGTTTTGTGATTCCCTGGCAGTGTTGGATTGAAAACCCTAAAGTGAAGGTTTTCTTTGAGGGCCACCACTCGAACCCTCTTTTTCGCTCTTTCCCTTTGTACTATAGATTGACTGTCACTGCAACCATTCCACCACTAAAACATACCTTTTTATCGCCATCTTGTACAAATAATGACCTGGGTAATTACCTGTGTTGCATGCCGATGAGAAGAATGTTCGTCATGGCAGGTTCTCATCACGACTGTTCATGTATCACAAGATAACGTATTGCGATTACGCATCGCCAGATTATGCATCGCCAGGTATGAGCGTGTTTGACCATACGGTATACTATTCTTCTGTGGTACTGTTACAAGGAATGATTGGCGTTGGGTTTACGATGCTGGTTGGAATGGCAGAATGTTCCAATTCGTAGCAGGTGCAATGTTTGGCTTTAGGAGCTTGGTTGGCTGAAAACAATGACGTCCAGAGAGTCAAAGACGCGACCGACCTGGTTGCGTTGATTGGCGAGCGTGTCGTCTTAAAGCAACGCGGCCGCGAGTTCTGGGGATGTTGCCCTTTCCATAATGAGAAGACCCCTTCGATGAAAGTCGATCCTGCCATGCAGAGTTATTACTGCTTTGGCTGCCAAGAGCATGGGGATGTGTTTACCTACCTCGAAAAGACTGAAAACCTTGAGTTCAAAGAGGCGCTCAAGATCCTTGCCGAGCGTGCGAACATCGAGCTGCAGGATACAGGCGAAAGGGTAGAGAAGGGCAAGCGCGCGCGGCTTATCGAAGTCTGTGAGAAGACCGCAGCCTTCTACCATCATCAGCTCATGCGGGTCAGGTCATCTGGCAGCGACGCCGCGCGCGCTTACCTCGCAAAGCGAGGTTTTGGCGGCGAGACGCCGAAGGAATGGACACTCGGCTTTGCGCCGGGGCGTGGCAGCCTCGTCAAGTTTCTCACCCAAGCAGGGTTTTCACGCGATGAGCTCATCGAGGCAAACGTCGCCTATGCAAAGGAAGACAACCGTATCACCGACCGCTTCTACGACCGGATCATATTCCCGATCCGTGACCTGCATGGGCGGGTCATAGGCTTTGGCGGACGTGACATCGGCCCGTCCAAGCCAAATGTCGCAAAGTACCTGAATACCTCAGACACAGCCCTGTTCCACAAGCGCGAGAACCTGTACGCGATCGACCGTGCAAAGGCAAACATCACCACGACCGCAACCGCCATCGTTGTGGAGGGTTATACCGATGTCATCGTGATGCACCGCTGTGGTTTTACGAACACCGTCGCAACCTTGGGCACATCACTGACAGCCCAACACGTCAAGACGCTCAAGCGCTACGCGCGGCGCGTCATCAATCTGTTTGATGGCGACGAGGCGGGGCTGAAAGCTGCTGAAAAGGCAGCAGCGCTTATTACCACCGAGCTGGGCGCCGCAGGTTTAGAAAGCATCGACTTTCTTGTTGCGGTGATTCCTGCTGGCGCAGACCCGGCTGAGTACTGCGAGAATGAAGGCGTTGAGAAGATGCAGGCGGTGCTAGACAGCGCCGTGCCCTTGCTTCGTTTCTCAATAGATCGCCGCCTTGAGGGCGCTGACCTCAAAAGCCCCGAAAAGCGCACCCGAGCCCTCAAGGAGGCTTTGCAGGTGTTGCTACCGATACGTGGAACCCTGCTTGCTGATGACTACGTCAACTACCTTGCCGGTGTGTTCCATGTCGATTTCGAGGCGGTGCGGACCGCATTTGCAGGCATGAAGGCGCCACGGGTTGCCTTTGATGCGACTTCCAGTGTCACATATGGCGCCGCCTCAGGCTCTACTCTCGGTTCTGATACCGCCCGAATCCCGGTATCTGACGATTTTGAGCTTGACCCACTGATCTTTGCTGCTCAGGACAGGATTATCGGTTATGAGCGTGAGCTCATCATCTTCGCGGTCACCTTTCCAGCGGTGCGCCGACTGCTGGCCGAAGTATTCTCGCGTATAGCTTTTGCAAGTGAGCTGCACCAGCAAGTTGTTACGAGTATGTTATCCGAGCCAGCCTGGTTAGACGAGCAGCCTTCAAAACTTGCCGCTCGCATCATCGCTGCCATCCCCCAAGCCGCTCGGCTCCTGAGCGCAGGCAAGGCGCTCATACAAGAGGAGGAAGCGCTGGCGCACGCCCGCATCCTCATGTTCTCCCTGCGCGAAGAACAGCTTGAGCAGGAGATCAAGATGTTGAGAGCGCAATACCGGCAGTTCGAGGATGAAGGTTCATCTGAGGCGAGAAAATTGTTTATAGAAATAGCAAATAAGCAGAAGGAGCTCAACGACGTACAAAGACGCTTTGCCGGACTCCCCAAAACGCGTGATTGATTGCCAAACGATTTAGAAAATATATTTCTAAAAGTAAAAAAAGTTGCTATACTACAAGATTCTGGAATTCACCAGCCAATCTGCGTTTGAGGAGGCACCTTGCCAAGGAAAACAGAGGCACAAATCACTCCCGAAATCGAAATGATCGAATCTGAGCTCACCAAACTCGAAGAGAGTTTCAAAGAGGTCGGATCCATCACAGAAACCGAAGTCAGGGACTTACTCTCAGGTTGCGACCTGACGTCGACACAGTTTAAGGCAGTCTATTCATATCTCGGCGATTCTGGTATTCAGGTCGTCGATGATGCCGAAGACCTTGAGGTCGATTTAGAGCTCAGTAGCATCGTCGACCTTGTTTTAGACGATTCAGACGACGGCATCTCGCTTTCGGATGATGAGATACTCGACGGCATTCCAGAAGATGAGCTCAAGCATGCTGAAGTGGTCGACGTCATCTTGCCTGCCATTTCTGCCAGGACAAAGAAAGGCGCTCGTCGGCGGGTGATAACCGATTCTTCGCTGACCTTGCTGACAGGCGATCCTGTGCGCATGTACCTGAAAGAGATTGGAAAGGTAGACCTGCTGACGGCTACCGAGGAGATCGACCTCGCCATGAAGATCGAGGCTGGCGTCGAAGCGGCTACCCAACTTGAGGATGCGTTCCGCAAAAAGATCGAACTCGACCGTCGCGACTCGCGTCGTCTCAACCGCATAGAGCAGGTCGGGCTTGACGCCAAGCAGCAGCTCATCGAAGCAAACCTGCGTCTCGTGGTGTCTATCGCCAAACGTTACGTTGGTCGCGGCATGCTCTTTTTGGATCTCATCCAGGAAGGCAACCTCGGCCTGATCCGTGCCGTTGAGAAGTTTGACTATACCAAAGGCTTCAAGTTCTCAACCTATGCCACCTGGTGGATACGTCAGGCAATCACACGCGCCATCGCCGACCAGGCTCGTACGATCCGCATCCCTGTGCATATGGTCGAAACCATCAACAAGCTTGTGCGGATCCAGCGTCAGCTGCTCCAGGAACTTGGACGTGAGCCAACGCCTG
The DNA here is from genome assembly GCA_009781535.1 of Coriobacteriia bacterium. GTDB lineage: Bacteria > Actinomycetota > Coriobacteriia > Coriobacteriales > UBA8131 > WRHU01. The sequence continues at coordinate 19,624 of WQXX01000001.1, forward strand.
AAGAGATCGGGGATCGTATGGGCATGCCTGCCGAGCGCATCCGCGAGATCCAGAAGATATCCCAGGAGCCTGTTTCGTTGGAAACGCCCATCGGCGAGGAAGAAGACAGCCAGCTTGGTGATTTCATTGAAGACAGCGCCGCGGTGGTCCCTCCAGAAGCTGCTAGTTTCTCCATGCTGCAAGAGCAGCTCAACAAAGTGCTTGAGGGGCTTGCCGAGCGCGAGCGGAAGGTCATCTCCCTGCGTTTTGGGCTTGAGGACGGACATCCGCGCACACTTGAGGAAGTCGGCCGCGAATTCGGGGTCACACGCGAGCGCATCCGTCAAATCGAGAGCAAGACACTTGCCAAACTGCGTCATCCCTCGCGTTCGGGCAAGCTGAAGGATTATATCGAGGAGTGATCAGTACGTTCCGAGGTGACGTCTAAGCAAGGGCATCTCAAGGGTACTTGATTCCATTTGAGTCCAGCCTATTGGGAAATGGTTCCCCTTTCGAGGTGGAGTCATTGCTAAAGTCGCCGATAAGCCTTATCATTAATCGGTTACAGATTTACCGGCTTTTGTCTATATGAGTCGGTTCGTGTGATACAACATAGATAAGTATGTTTGGCAAACCAGAAGGTATAGTTCGAAAAGGAGAGCGTTTTGGCAGTTAGAATTCGTTTGGCGCGACATGGCGCCAAGAAAACCCCGTATTATCGCGTGATCGTCACTGATGCGCACTCACGCCGCGATGGTAGTTTTATCGAGGAAGTCGGACGCTACAACCCTTGTGCCAATCCGACGTTTATCCAGCTTGATGTAAAGAAAATCGATTCGTGGATCGAGCAGGGCGCTCAGCCGACCGACACGGTAGAACGTATCCTCAAGATCGCCCGCGCACAAGCGGAAAGCTAGGTCGCACAATGGCTGAGGATACCCAAACACCAGCAAAGCTCGTCGAATTAATCGTTTTGTCACTGGTTGATGATCCTTCTGCGGTCGAGGTCATCGTACGTGACGAAGGTCATTCAAGCATCATCGAGGTCAAGGTCGCTCCGGATGACGCCGGTAAAGTTATCGGCCGTCAAGGCAGGGTCGTGCGTGCTCTGCGAACTCTGGCGCGTGCAGCATCGTCCTACGAAAACGGCCCTCATATCGAGGTAGAGATATTGGACTGACATGGCTTGACATGGGAACGCATGAGGCATACGAGCTCGCTGCACTAATCAACAAGCCAAAGGGCATGAAAGGGGAGGTCGTCGCGGTAGCACCCGATGGTCTTCCCTTGAGTCTATTTGAAGGCTTATCGGTATGGATTGTGCCGCCCACGCTCAAAGGTGTTCGCGCTACACAGGTAAAGCGTCTGCGCAGCCAGAAAGGCGGCTTGCTCGTTAAGCTTGACGGAGTTGACAGCTTGGACGATGCGCGCGCTTTGGTCGGACGACATCTGCTGGCTCGCATCGAGGATATCAAGGATTTTTCCAGGACAAGACCTGAAGGAAACACCGTTGACGATAAACCTGAATCAATCGTTGGCAGTGCGGTATATGACGAGGCTGATGGTTACATTGGCATCGTAGTGCGCGTGGAGGATACTCCCGCTCATCCTCTACTGGTGGTAACACGAGATGCGGGCTGCAATGCGAAATGCGATGCTAAAACCGACGGGGTGGAATCACTACGGTTTCAGAGCAACCCGATAAAACAAAGCAAGCCGGAGATCCTTATCCCGTATGTCGATGAGTTCATCATCGCATGTAGAGAAGGCAGGTTTGACGTCAGGCTTCCAAGCGGGCTTTTGGAGCTGAACCAGAAAAAAAGGACATGACATGCGTATCGATGTGATCAGCATATTCCCTCAGATGTTTGATGAGCCGATGAGCCTGTCCATCATCGGGCGAGCCCGAACGAGCGGGATACTTGATTTCCAGGCTCATGACTTGCGTAACTGGACGCACGATCGCCATCGTACCACCGATGATGAACCCTATGGTGGGGGCCAGGGTTTGCTCATGAAAGTCGAGCCCGTCTTCGAAGCGCTTGATGCGCTGCTTGCTAAAGAGGATGGCGCTCAAGAGCCTGAAAAAGAAACAAAGCGCCCCCTTGTCATCTGTTTTTCCCCTCATGGTAAACCCTTTAATCAAGAACTTGCCGCCGAGTTTGCAACCTATGAACAACTCATTTTAATCTGCGGGCGCTACGAGGGTCTTGATGAACGCGTCTATGAGCGTGTCGACCGCATCATCAGCGTGGGCGATTTCATCCTTACCGGTGGCGAACTGCCCGCGATGCTGCTCACCGACGCCGTATGCCGCCTCTTGCCCGGTGCATTAGGCGATGAGATGTCGAATCTCGACGAATCCTTCATAAATGGACTGCTCGAGTATCCGCAATACACTCGTCCATCTGTCTATCGAGGTCTTGCCGTTCCCGATGTCCTTTTGTCGGGCGATCACGCAAACATTTCCGCATGGCGACGCAATATGTCTATAATGAGAACAGCACAATACCGTCCCGATTTATTAGAGACGGCAGTGCTAAGTGAAGAAGAACGATTGTTAGCCACCTCGCTATTGCGAGACGTGGCCATTTGAGGTTATATCCGAGGACAGATAATCGGAGTTGCCGTGCGAGCTGCTAAACGTTCAGATGACAAGAAGCGTGTCTCGCGTGATGCTGCATCACGCAAGCACGCTGATTCTGACGCCCCAGACTCAAGCACAATCAAAGAGCTTCCCGACCTGTATACGCGCAGATCCTTTACCACCGATAGCCCAAAGGATCCCAAGGACAGTACCGACCCGAGCAAACGCAAGCTCACTGACCCGGACAGCCAAAAAGACCTCGAGAACCTCCCTGACCTGTACAAGCAAAGGGTCTTTGGCACAAATAAAGAGGAAGACCGCGAGGAACTGCCTGACCTCTACCAGCCAAAGGAACGCAAAAGGAATTTCTGGCATGACATCATCGACCTTCTGATTGCCGCAGTACTGGCTATGCTGCTCTCCTTTGGATTGCGATTCTTTGTCATCGACATGTATGCGGTGCCAACCGGCTCGATGGAGCCGACCATCGCAATGGGAGACCATATTCTTGCCGAGAAGGTCTCGATCCATTTTAAACCTATCGTAAAAGGCGAGATCGTATTCTTTGATGACCCTGAGATCGTCGGACGCATCCTGGTCAAGCGCGTGATCGCGGTATCTGGGCAAGAGGTCGTCATCAAGAATGGGCTGGTCTATATCGACGGAGTAGGCACCTTTGAGCCGTATACCCACGACGAGAGCACGTATCCGCTCATACTCGCAAACGCAACTGTCGGTATCGAGTATCCGTATGTGGTCCCGGAGGGTTATATCTGGGTAATGGGTGATAACCGCGGGAACTCCCTTGACAGCAGGATCTTTGGCGCGGTGCCATCAAACGCTGTTCTCGGGCGGGCTGTCTTAAGGATATGGCCGCTTGAGAGCTTTGGGTTTTTAGACTAGAGAGTCGCCGATTAGACTAGAGAGTCGCCGATTATACATTTTCGCTCCGCACTGCTCACTTGTGTAACAGGAAAGGAAACCATGACAAGCCCTCTGACATTCCAAGACATCATACTTGCGCTCGAGCGCTATTGGGCTGACCACGGTTGTGTGGTACTCCAACCTTATGATAGCGAGGTCGGCGCAGGAACCTTCCATCCGGCAACGACATTGCGGTCCTTAGGCTCAGGCATTTGGAAGACTGCTTATGTGCAGCCGTCACGCCGCCCGACCGACGGTCGTTATGGAGAAAACCCCAATCGCCTGCAGCATTACTACCAGTTCCAGGTGCTCATCAAACCCTCGCCCTTTGACGTCCAGGAGCTGTATCTGGATTCGCTGCGGGTCATCGGCATCGAACCGCGCGACCATGACGTGCGTTTTGTCGAAGACGACTGGGAATCGCCTACGCTTGGTGCATGGGGCCTGGGCTGGGAGGTCTGGCTTAACGGGATGGAGGTTACGCAGTTTACATACTTCCAGCAGGTGGGTGGTATCGAATGCAGGCCGGTGCCTGCTGAGCTTACCTATGGGCTTGAGCGTCTGGCGATGTATATCCAGGGCGTGGATTCTGTCTACGATCTGGTGTGGTCGAAGGATGCGGATGGTACCGTTTTTACCTACGGCGACGTCTTTTTAGAAAACGAGCGCGAGTTCTCGGCCTTCAACTTCGAATACGCAGATACTGCTATTATGTTTAACAATTTTGATCGTTACGAGGCGGAATGCAAGCGTCTGCTGGGTTACAATATCCCGCTGCCTGCGTATGATTGCGTGCTCAAGTGCTCCCATGCCTTTAATCTGCTTGATGCACGCGGAGCCATCTCAGCTACCGAGCGCATGGGCTACATCCTACGCGTGCGTACGATTGCCAAGGCATGTTGTGAGTCCTATGTGAAGAATGTGATCGAACGGACGGCATCGCCGGCTACACCTTTCTCGTCGATTTCGCCCGCTAAATCGGCTCAGCCGGCTCCGCCCGCAAAATCGGCTCCGCCGGCTTCGCCCGCTAAATCGGCTCAGCCGGCTTCGCCCGCCCCGCCCGCCATTTCGGCTTCGTCCGCCTTTGCCACTATCACAACCACCAATGAGGCGGTCGCTGGCGAACCCATTCCTGTCTTTGGCGATACAGCCACGCTTGTCTTTGAGATCGGTACTGAGGAGATTCCCTCCGCCCCGCTTTATAAGGCAACTGAACAGCTTGCCGAGCTGGCGTGCACCGCCTTGGATGATGCACGTATCGAACACGGAGAGGTGTCGGTGCGCTCGACTCCACGTCGCCTGATCCTTGAGGTGCGGCGAGTAGCCGCGTATTCAACGCCGCTTATCCAGCGCTTCAGAGGCCCGGCGGTTGCAATAGCCTTTGATGCAGATGGCAATCCCACCAAGGCTGCCGAGGGCTTTGCCCGAGGCAAGGGTGTTGACGTGCGCGACTTGGTGCGCGCGAAGGAAGGTGAGACCGAGTACCTGTATGCAACCGTAGAGCAGATCTCACGCAAGACCCTGACCCTGCTGCCGAATATCCTCTCGGGGCTTATCACGAACATCTCCTGGCCCAAGTCGCAGCGATGGGGGAGTACCGAGGAAACCTTTGTCCGTCCGGTGCGTTGGCTGCTTGCCCTCTGGGGTAAGACCATAATCCCTTGCACCTTTGCCGGCCTGACGGCAGGACGCCTTACCTGGGGGCATCGTCTTATCGCCAATGTGGCGTGCGAGGTCGCCTCAGCTGATGAACTCACGAGTGCGCATACCAAGCACTGGGTCATTGCTTCTGCACAGATGCGTGCCCGGCGTATATTTGAGCAGATCGAGACCCTTGAGGATAAAAGTGGGCTGACTGCTGTGGTGCCTGACGCCACTTTGGCAGAGGTCATCAACCTTGTGGAGTTTCCCACGACACTTCTGGGCACCTTTGATAAAGAATTCCTCGCCGTACCTGAGGAGATTATCATCGATGCAATGGTCAAGCACCAGCGTTACTTCCCCCTGCGCGACGCACAGGGAAGGCTCTCAAACCATTTCCTCGTTGTCTCAAACGGCTCTCCAGCATACAGCTCAACGATCATCGCCGGCCACGAGCGTGTGATACGACCGCGTCTGTCAGATGCGTCGTTCTTCTATCATGAGGATCTTAAGACCCCGCTTGAGGTTTATGTAAGCAAGCTGAAAGACGTGGTGTTCCATGAGAAACTCGGCAGTGTCTTTAACAAGGTCGAGCGTATCGTATCGCTTGCCGGTGGTATCGCCGAGCAGGCTGGTGGGACAGCAGAGCAGATCGAAGCTGCGCGTCGTGCCGGTTTACTTGCCAAAGCCGATCTGGTGACCTCTGCGGTAGTTGAATTTACGTCGTTGCAGGGTATCATGGGTAGTTATTACGCTCGTGCTGCCGGCGATTCGCCCGAAGTAGCCCAGGCAATCAAGGATCATTACCGCCCCCGTTTTGCAGGAGATGAGGTTCCAGCCGGTTTTGAAGGCAAGGCTGTTGCCCTGGCGGATAAGATTGACACGATCTGTGGTATCTTTGCCGCCGGTCAGGGGCCGACCGGCTCATCTGACCCCTTTGCGCTGCGGCGCGCAGCCATAGGCGTTATCAATATCCTGTTGAGCGGCTTTGACGTCTCGCTTGAGGAATGCCTTAAAGTTGCTCTGGCGGAATACCGCGCTCGCGCGCTGTCCTTTGACATCGATGCGACACTAGCTACGATACGGGCTTTCTTTGCGACACGGCTTGAGGTCATGGCGCGCGAGCGCGGCTTTGCACCTGATACTGTGGCGGCGATCATGGCAGCAGACGTCATAGAACCAGCGGCAGTCATGGCGCGTTGCGAGGCGCTTGAGCATGCACGCGTCGCACGTGCCGAGGACTTCGAGGACTTGGCAACGGCCTATGCCCGTGCAAATAATCTGCGTGACCCCAAGCTCGGTCTTACATGCGACGAGAACCTGTTCAATGACGATGAGCGCGCCCTCAGCGCGGCCATCGCTGCCGCCCAGCAGGGCGTTTTTGATGCGCTCAAGGTAGGTAAGTACGACTTTGCCTTGACCTGCCTGGCCGCGCTGAGGGCGCCTATTGACGCCTTCTTCGCCTCCACGCTTATCATGGCGCAAGACGAGGCGCTACGCGCCAACCGCCTGCGTCTGCTCAACCGCTTCGTCGCCGTATTCAAAGACGTCGCCGATTTTGGAAAGCTGGCAGGCTGATGACCGCAGCTCCCGCAGCTCCCTCAGCTCCCGCAGCTCCTGCAGCTCCTGCAGCTCCTGCAGCTCCAACAGCTCCTATCGCGTCTGGCGCAGCTCCCACAGCTCCCGCAGCTCCCGCAGCTCCCGCAAGTCCAATCGCGTCTGGCGCATCCGTTATTGACGATACGAGCGCTCTAAACACTGCTCGCGCAGCGCAGCGCCTACTCACCATCCATATCATCTCCGACAGCATTGGAGATACGGCGGCAACCATCGCGGCGGCAGCGGCTACCCAATTCGCAAACCTGGAATGCATCATCAGGCGTCTGCCGAACGTTGAGTCCATCACCGAGATCAAGGGCTACATCAAAAGGCTCATCGAAGAAGACGACGGGCGCGAGATCGTGATCTTTTACACACTTGCCAACCAGGATACCGTCGCTGCGTTCAAGGAGTTCATCAGCGACAAGGACGTCTATGCCGTCGACCTGATCAGCCCGGCGATCAATACCATCGCAGCGGCTACGAATGAGGAGCCGCTCGGTGCGCCGGGACTCATCCGCAAGACCGATAAGGAATATTTTGCGCGCGTGGGGGCGATGGAGTTCGCGGTCGACCACGATGACGGGCGCAATCCCGAGCAGCTGAAATCTGCCGACATCGTGCTCATCGGCTCCTCGCGCACCTCCAAGACCCCGCTTTCGATCTATCTTGCCATGCATGGCTACCGTGTTGCCAACGTCCCTCTTATACCAGAGGTTACAGCTCCCAAGGAGCTTTTCGATCTCGATCCAGCGCGCGTCTTTGGCCTCATGAGCCAAGCGCAGCTGCTTTCTGAGATACGGTACCAACGGCTTGGCAATGCAGCCAGCGTCGCGGGTTCATACGCAGAGCCTGCAAACGTGCAGCGCGATCTCGACGAGGCTCGTGCTCTTATGCGTCGTATAGGCTGCATCGTGGTACGGACCGACAACCGTGCTATCGAGGAGACCGCTCAGGAGATTCTTCGCTACTATGAAGCCGCATTTCCGTCGCACAAACCGCCCATAAAGCAGTATTATTAACGCGAAAGACGCAGGCGCGGTTTCGTGCCTCGTAGTTCCTTGCGCCCGCTTGACATGCCACTCAAACACAGCCTGGGCGATTACAGAATACTAACTGGAAGGAGAGCAAGTTGCAAAACACGACGCAGCGCGTTTTTGCTTTTGGCAAGGACGCACAGGGTAACAATGTTACTGAGGGCAACAGGGAGATGAAGGCAATACTTGGCGGAAAAGGCGCCAACCTTGCAGAAATGGCTGCCATCGGGCTGCCTGTCCCTCCCGGTTTTACGATCTCATGCCAAACCTGTGTCGCGTACTCGACAGGTGGCAACGAGTTTCCTGAAGGTGCGCTGGATGAGATCCAGAAATACCGTCTCGACCTCGAGGAGCGCATGGGCAAACGCATCGGGGATGCTGATGATCCGCTGTTGGTAAGCGTGCGTTCCGGCGCCCCATTCTCCATGCCAGGCATGATGGACACCGTGCTTAACCTCGGACTGAATGATCGATCCATCAACGGATTGATCGAACAGACAGGAAACCCACGGTTTGCCTGGGACAGCTATCGCCGTTTTGTCCAGATGTTCAGCAAGGTCGTCATGGATGTGGAAGGCGACCTCTTCGAAAACGCCATTACGGCGAAAAAACTTGCCCAGGGCGTTAAAGGCGATAACGAATTGTCTGCCGAAGACCTTGAAGCCTTGGTCAACGAGTTCAAGCAGATCTTTACCAACCATGTTGATGTTGCCAGATTCCCTGAGCTTATAGTCGATGGCAAAGCGCAGTTCCCGCAGGATCCAGATGTGCAGCTGATACTTGCAATCCGTGCAGTCTTTGGCTCATGGATGAATGACCGTGCTCAGCTGTACCGCAAGCAGAACAAGATATCCGATGACCTCGGCACAGCGGTCAATGTCCAGGTGATGGTCTTTGGTAACAAGGGCGAGACCTCGGCAACCGGCGTAGCCTTTACGCGCAACCCCGCCTCCGGCGAAAACGAGTTCTACGGCGACTATCTCATCAACGCACAGGGAGAAGACGTCGTTGCCGGTATCCGCAACACCTCGCCCATCAGCGAGCTGAAGGACGTCGAGAGCTTCCAGGAAGCCGGGCTTGAGCTTGAGGAGGTCTTCAGGACACTCGAGAAGCATTACCGCGACATGTGCGACATAGAGTTTACCATCGAGCAGGGCAAGCTCTGGATGCTCCAGACCCGCGTGGGCAAACGCACCGCGTTTGCCGCCTTGCATATCGCCATCCAGATGGTCGAGGAAGGCCTCATCTCCAAGGAGGAGGCCGTTTTACGCATCGACCCCGCACAGCTTGACCAACTGCTCCATCCGCAGTTCGACCGCAGCGCTGCCTACGACGTCATCGCCCGGGGGCTTAATGCCTCGCCGGGAGCCGCCGTTGGCGAGGCGGTCTTCAGCGCTGCTGATGCGGTTGCTGTAGCCGAGCAGGGGCGTGCCTGCGTGCTCGTGCGCTGGGAGACCAACCCGGATGACTTAGCTGGTATGGTTGCTGCAAAGGGCATTCTGACAAGCCATGGTGGCAAGACCTCGCACGCTGCCGTCATCGCACGCGGCATGGGTACGCCGTGCGTCTGCGGCGCTGAGGCGCTTCGGATCGATGCGGAGGCAAAGCAGGCAGTCATCTATGGTACGGATATCGTCATCCGCGAGGGCGACGTCATCTCGATTGATGGCACGCTGGGTATCGTGGTGCTCGGCGCTGTCGAGCTGGTCATGCCGGAGATATCTGGCGATTTGGACACCATACTGGAATGGGCTGATGAGTTCCGTACGATGGGGGTGCGCGCCAATGCCGATAACCCTGAAGACGCCCAGCTCTCGCGTGATTTTGGCGCCGCAGGCATCGGCCTGTGCCGTACCGAACATATGTTCCTTGGCGATCGCAAGTCCATCGTGCAAAGTTTCATACTGTCTGATGACGAGACGATTCGCAACAAGGCGCTCGACGATTTGCTTCATGTGCAGACCGAGGACTTCTACGGCATGTTCAAGGCGATGGACGGCTTGCCGGTGGTCGTGCGTCTGCTCGACCCGCCGCTGCATGAGTTCCTCGAAAACCCGCGTTCGCTTGAAGTCGAGATAACCCGCCTTGAGCTTACCGGCGGCGACGTCGAGCTGATAGCGGCAAAACGCGCCCTGCTTGCGCGCATCGACGCCATGGTCGAGATGAACCCGATGCTGGGCCTGCGCGGCTGCCGTCTTGCCATACTCAATCCCGAGCTCGGCGCCATGCAGGTGCGTGCGATTGCCACCGCTGCCGCCCGTTTGATCAAAGAAGGCCTAAACCCAGAGCCGGAGATCATGATCCCGCTTGTGAGCGTTGTGCCTGAGCTTTCTGTCCTGCGTAGCGAAACCGAGGCTGTTTTACGTGAGGTCGAGGCCTTATTTGAGGTTGCACTCGATATCCCCATCGGCACAATGATCGAGCTACCGCGCGCCGCAGTGATGGCGGATAAAATCGCCGAGTATGCAAACTTCTTCTCGTTTGGTACCAACGACCTTACCCAGACGACCTTCGGCTTCTCGCGCGATGATGTGGAGTCCAAGTTCTTCCCGGTTTATCTCGGCCGCAAGATCATCCCCTTCAACCCCTTCGAGACCGTTGATGAGGGCGTGCTCGCACTGGTTGAGATGGCCTGCATCCGCGGACGTTCAACACGGCCTAACATTACCTTAGGGGTTTGTGGAGAGCACGGCGGCGATCCTGACAGCGTCAAGCAGTTCTACAAGGTCGGTCTTGACTACGTCTCCTGCTCGCCCTACCGTGTGCCGCTTGCCCGCCTCGCCGCCGCCCAGGCGTCGCTGGCTGGTAAGTACGCTGCCTCAGACAACCGCTAGGAGGCATCTGATAAAGCCTAGGACTCTGCGAATCTCGCTCACGTATCCTTATACGCTTTGCACGATTCTCGGGCTTTTTACAATCAATCAGGTGCCTCCCAGTTAAGACAAGATAAGGTGTGCGGAATGAGTGTTATGGCGATGACCCCGGAACAGTCCTTCTTTGCAGTATTCTGCATCGAGGCACTTTCTGACGAGCTGAACATACCAGGCGATGCGATCTATA
>WQXX01000002.1 GCA_009781535.1 Coriobacteriia bacterium
ACCGACCTGTAGTAGATTTTGAGCAAAGCTAAAGGATTAATCATGGTAAAACAAGGTTTCAAGTTCTGGTTTCGGGCATCGCGGAATCAAGCGTTAGGTCAGTCCCTCACACCCTATATAGTCGGGGTGTTGTTCGCTGTTGCCGCATGGATATACAACCCTGACGTCGTCTTTAACCCCTTCGGGCTGCTGTGCGGCTTGCTGGGTTTTGTGGGTGTTGGCGCAGCACATACCGGCGTCAACCTTCTGGACGACTATTTCGACTACAAGAAAGGCGCCGTGGCCGCACGCGAGGCGTTGATAGACGGCGGCTTCCGCGCGCGCCTGCTTAAATGCGCCTACATCGAATCCGGTGAGGCTACGGCGGAAGAAACGCGCAACGTGGGTTGGATGTTCATCTCCTTTGCCCTGTTGTGCGGGGCGATCATCCTGGTGCTCGGGATCCTCTTCCTCGGATATGACTGGCGTTACCTCGCCGTCTTTGTAGCCCTTGGGTTACTCTTAGGCGTCATGTATGCCGGCCCTCCACTCCGACTGAGCTATCACGGGTTTGGCGAGATTGTCGTTGGCATCGTCTTTGGCGCGCTCATCGCTATCCCTGCCTACTATGTGTGCACCGCGCGCATCGACGCGAGCATCGTCTGGGCCTCCATCCCCTGCGGGCTTCTCACGATGAATATCGTCAACACCCATGCCATCATGGATTTCGAAAGCGACAAGGCCGCGAAGCGTACGACCTTTGTTGTATTGCTCGGTTCGAAGATGGCGGGCTTCTGGGTCGATATAGTCCTGCTGGTCGTAGCCTACGGTTGCATCATCGCAGGAGTCCTGCTCGGCGCCCTGCCTTTGACCTCGTTGTTGGTGCTCATCACGCTTCCGGTTGCCATCGGATTCTTGCGCCTGGTACGCCTCTACGTCACTCATCCAGAGCAGGATGAGACCCCTAAATGGTGGATGGGCGGCTTCAAGCAATGGGACTTATATAAACAGTACGGCATCGAGTGGTTCATGCTCCGCTGGGCGCTTGCACGCAACCTGCTGATACAGTTTGTTCTGATTGTTGCCACCACAAATCTGCTGGGCTTTAACCTGTACATAACTCTTTTCTAAGTGGGGAGACACTTATGGGCGAGCTTTTATACTACGCAACATGGTTCTTTAAAGCAAAATTCCTCGGGCGGCACAAGCCCTTGCAAAGCGTCGTCTTTATCACCGACCGCTGCAACCTCAACTGCAAGCATTGCAACGTGGTCAAGACTGGCTCCGATTGTATCTCGAAAAGCTACGAGCAGGTCAAAGCCGATCTCGAGTATTGCTATGGCCTCGGCAGCCGTATCGTCGATTTCGAGGGCGGAGAACCCCATCTTTGGACGGATGGGGACAAGGACATCAACTCATTGATCGACCTTGCCCGCGCAATGGGTTATTACTCCATCACGGTGACCACCAATGCCCAGTTGCCCATCACCGCAAAAAGCGACCTTATCTGGGTGAGCATCGACGGTTTGCGGGAAAATCACGACGAGCAGCGTGCCCCCGGCAGTTTCGATCGGGCATTCAAGCACATCGCTGCATGCGATCATCCCAACTTAAACGTCAACATGACCATCACTTCAAAGAACTATCAGGATTTCGAGGCTGTCGCCCGCTTGGTAACAGAAACCCCCCATTTGCGGCGGATGTCCTTCTCGTTTTATATGCCTTATGAAAAGCGCGACTTATGCGTAACTCCTGAGATCCGCAACCAGACCATCGACACCGCTCTGCGCCTTAAGAAAGAAGGGGTCGATATCATGAATTCCAATGCGGGGCTCAAGCTTCTCAGGGATCCGCGCAGTTTTGCCCACAAGCGCCAATGCTGGATCTCCAATTTCATTTTCAGTGATGGCACACGCCTGGATGAGTGCCCAGGGGCTGCCGTAGGGTTGTGCGAAGAATGTGGATTTGGCATGGGCGCCGAGATGACGCTGCTCTGGAAGCTCCATCCTGCGATGCTTAAGGCCGGTCTCAGCGTTCGTAGCTGATCGCCTGCCTGAGCTGAGAGGCGCTCTGCCTGGCTTCGTGCTCATAACCGAAACCAGCTGTGATTGAGACGCGTTCAGCTCAACACCACGGTCGCAGCTGACCGTTGCTTCTCGTAGAGCAGCGTCGAGCAAACACATTACAGTTTTTTTACGTGTTTCTGCTTTCCATCCTCATGGTATGTGGCATAGTATGAACGACCAGCTTTCAGCATCGTTTTTTCTGAAAGCTTGTCGCGTCGTTTGTGTTGTTGTTTAGCCACGCAGTTCCGTTTCGTAGTCCAGTCTCTGCTCTGAGCCTGCGCACAACAGGAAAGGAAAATCAATGAGTGAGAATTCAGAAAGCATCGCAGCGCCCATCACCCCACAATCATCTGAAAAACTGGTAGCTTCGGATACTCCCAAAGCGCCTGGTCCAGGCAAAGAACCCCGCATGCGCTTCACAAAAAAGGAGCGCAGTTGGATCATGTACGACTGGGCGAACTCCGTGTATGCCACCATCATGCTGGCTGCGGTTTTTGCCGCGTTCTTTACGGGACTGTGCGACGACCCACGCGGTGGGGATTACTGGTGGAGCATCGGAACGACGATTTCCGTCCTGGTTGTAGCAGTGCTGGCTCCGCTGCTTGGGGCTTTTGCCGACTACAAGGGCTACAAGAAGAAACTCTTTGTCGCTTTGTTGATCCTTGGTCTTGCCACCACGGCGATGTGCGCCATCTTCAACGACTGGCGTCTGTTACTGGTAGGTTATATCCTTTCGCATGTGGGCTTTTCCGGCAGCTGCCTGATTTACGACAGCTTCCTGCCTGACGTGACTACTCCCGAGCGGATGGACAAAGTCTCAGGTTGGGGTTATGCGATGGGTTACATCGGAGGCAGCACGATCCCCTTCCTTATCAGTATCGCCTTAATCAATTTCGGCGAGAATTTTGGGATAGATACAGTCCTGGCTGTCAAGATATCGGTCATGATCACGGTCATCTGGTGGGGCCTGTTCTCGATACCTTTCATCACGAATATCAAACAGCAACACTATATCGAAAAGCCCAAGGGCAGCACGATCGTCAATACCTTTTCAAACATCCTTAAAACGGCAAAGAAGATCTTCAAGCACAAGGCGTTGTTCCTTTTCATCGTTGCATATTTCTTTTATATCGACGGCGTTGGTACGATCATCAGCCTGGCTACCAGTTACGGTGCGCAGTTGGGGCTTGGTATGGTAGGCATGATTGTCGCGCTTCTCGTCACGCAGCTTGTCGCCTTCCCCTTCAGCATCCTGTTCAGCCGCTTTGCCAAACGTTTTGGAACGCTTAACATCATCACGGTTGCTGTGGTACTTTACACCTTCATCTGCATCGTCGGGTTCTTCATGGGGTATCTGATCGAGATAGCCGAGATTCCGGTCAAACTGCAGGCTCTTGCAGCAGGTGGTGTTAGCCTTGCGGATACGACCAACCTTACCGTTATCAACGAGGCGCTGATCAGTGCGAACATTGCTGACTCGGCATGGAATGAACAAGCCATCTACCTCACGGCAATCGGAAACTCCACCATTTTGTTCTGGACGCTTGCCATCCTGGTCGGCATGGTCCAAGGCGGCATCCAAGCGCTGTCCCGTTCATACTTTGGCAAGCTGGTGCCTCCAAAGAATTCCGGCGAGTTCTTTGGCTTCTTCGAGATCTTCGGCAAGTTTGCCGCCATCTTAGGTCCGCTGCTGTATGCGATAACCAAGGGCTTTACCGGGCGCAGCTCGTTTTCTATCATGTCGATCGTTTTGCTGTTCGTGGTCGCCCTCGTGATCCTTCTCATCGGTCGAAAACACATGAACGCAAAACAGATCGCAGAAGAGGAGTAGGCCTTCGATTGGTAACCACAATTTAATTCTTATGTCGCCCCAGACCTGATCTGGGGCCTAGTGGTGGACTGTTAAGCGACGTATGTCGTCCTGAGCGAAGTGAGCGCAGCGAACGTAGCCGAAGGACCCAGCGGGAGAGTTGTTGAATTGGTTGGGTTGTCGCCCAGAACTGTGTGTACCAGTAATCGTATCTTGCGTGTGTCTGACATAAAACGAGCGTATTGGCAATCGTATCCTGCGTGTGTCCGACATAAAACCAGCGCATTGGCAATCGTAGCTTCAATCCAGCATGCCCAGTTTCTGCAGGGCGCAAGCGATGATCTTCGCATGGTCGAAAGCCAGGCCGTCATTGGTAAGTATCGCGTATGCTTCGCCATCAGGAGCCTGAGCCATTGTACCGGTCTGCCACAAACGCGTGCTGAGCCGCAGATCCGCATGTGTCAGCGTAATATCGACAACATCGTTGCGTCTGCTGGTGGCGATCGCAAACCATTGCGCATCCTCGGCGTCATCGCCAGCCCGCACCGCGAGGTGCTCATCGGTGACGATAGCCATATGGGCTACGGTGATTATCCAGGTACGAGGGTCGCGTCCCGGCGTGCTGAAGGTAAAAAGCTGGACTAGATTCTCGGGCTGTATCCCTGCCTCTTCCTCAAGCTCTCGTCTGGCAGCAGCGCCAACGGTTTCATCCGGATTCACGAATCCGCCCGGAAGCGCCCAATGTCCTATGTAAGGATGAGCTCCTCGACGGATGAGCAGGACATGAGGAAGGTCGTGTCTCGTTGTTTGTGTGGCAGAGGAGCTGGCGGAAGGGAGGGCAAGAACAACGACGTCAGCGGTAACCGACGGACGAGGATAATCGCCAGGATGGTATCGATTCAGGAATTCCTGTTCTGTCAAGCCGTTTGAATCCAAGCGCTCCACAATCAGCAGCTTTGGAGGATGGCTGCACACACACCTAATGCGATTAGAAGGGTGATGATAAGGATAATAATAAAGGCTATCCTGTTTATGACATTTTTGAATGCGTTTCCACAACCCATCGCCCCGGAAAGCATCTTCAGCAGTTGATCGTCGGTCTCATTCGAGCTAACGACTGTCACGCGAGGTTGCTTTGCCTGCTCTTCGAGGAACTTCTCGGTCGCGGTTTTTTGGATAAGTGCAGGAACTATCCATTGGTTTCGGCAAAACGGGCAGACCACTTCGCCGGTTTTCGGGTCAAGCAGTCGGTACTCGCCTGATCCACATTGAGCACACTTGATATCGATCATTGCCATGGCGCTTTCCTGCTTTCCTCCACTAGCCCCTGGTTTTTGAACTGAAACCCTGTTTGTTTGCCGTTCAGGTAAGAAGGGCGCCGGAGGTGGCATTTGCCGCTTCCGGCGCCCGGCATCAACTCTTAAAGCCTCGTCCCGCACGCTCCGCAGAACTTTAGATCACCAGGAATCGTTGCTCCACAAGCAGGACAATTCTGCGTTGCCTCGAGCTTCGTTCCGCACTCATTACAGAATTTCGTTCCTTCTTGATTAAAGTAACCACAAGCAGGACACTGAAGTGTTCCTCCCACAACAAACGCTACACTTTTTAACATCGTCGAATCATCGTATTGTCCGTCACGACAATACAGGCGCATCTCATAACTGCCGCCTTTGGGGACGTCAAACACCAAATCGTTCTCACCAGTATAGACGCTGCGGTAGTCCTCCCACGCATCATGTGCTGCTCCGGCTTTGTAAATGGATACAAACGCCCGATCCCGCGACATTCTTTCCGGAACGTTTTTAATGGTGACATTTATCTGGCTGCCGAGCTCATAAAGCTCATTGTTCAGATCAAGGGTTACTGCATCATAATCGACAGCTTCTTCTTCGACCTTGAATACTGCCTTGGTCACGAACGTTGTGTCGTCGTACTGACCATCGCGACGATAGAGGCGCATCTCGTAATCGCCGCCGTCAAAGGGAGCTTCAAAGGTCATCGTGCTGTTTCCAAGTCCGGGATACTGATATACACCCCAGTCACTGTGCCCAGCTCCAGCCACATATACGGCAACAAAGGCACGCTCATTTTGCATCATCACGGTAATCCCGCTGACAGACAAGCTCATCTCCGCGCCTGACATATAGCTTTCTTTGTCTAATTTCAGTGTTGTTGCAGCGCCGAGCGCCTTGCCGCAATTGCTGCAGAAGCGTGTGCCCGGTTTGTTCTCAAAGCCGCAGTCTGGGCATGCGTTGGAAGGTTGTTCGATCTTTTCGCCACATTCGCCACAAAACCTCATTGCTTCGTCGTTTTCATGTCCACAAGCAGCACAAACAATAGTTCCCATGTGTATCCCTTCTCCTGGTACTTCGTATCGTGCAGATCAGTATCAACCACTCGCAAGCCTTAAAGGCCTACGAGTTTGGTGGAGGCGCGGAGTCTGACAGTCCAGTGGACTGTCAGAGGAGCAGCGAGCCTGCGAGCGCGACTACCAACCACTCGCAAGCCTTAAAGACTTACGAGTTTGGTGGAGGCGCGGAGAATCGAACTCCGGTCCATACGTGCTTCTCGCAAGCTTCTCCAGGCTCAGTCGGTTATCAGATCTCGGGTTTCATCGGTCAACCGACAAACGAACGAATCCCCAGCTGGTTCAATCTTGGCTCAAGTCATACCAACTACGTACTTAAGCGCACTCCCCTAAAATGACATCGCACCGGGAGCGGGGAGGCATCCCGGGTTGACGTCGCTGCTCAATCAGGCAGCGAGTGCAAGGTTTTTGTTGCCAATTATCTTGACAGGACCCCTGTTTAACGTGGCGAGGAGACCACGGCCTGCTTCCTTGCTCAAAACCAATATGTCGAAACCAGTCGCCCCCGGTTCCGTCCTCATCTGAGGGTTATCAAAGTGCGGGAATGTAGTGTATCATGCACACGATGAGGCATCAAGCTGCGGATTGCGGACGCTACGATTCCGCCGTATTATGGACCATAGGAACAACGAAGAGCCAACCTCTCGCCTGTAAGGGTGCTATACTATCTATATGGAAACAACAAGCAGTCTCCCTATAGGTGTATTCGACTCCGGCGTCGGTGGTTTTACTGTTGCCCGCGAGATTGCCGACCGTCTTACCCATGAGTCCATCTTCTATTTCGGCGATACGTTGCGCTGCCCGTATGGGCCGCGCTCACCGGAGGAGATACAAACCTTTGCCCTCCAGATCTCGAAATGGCTTTGCAGGCAAGGAGTCAAACTCATCGTCATCGCCTGCAATTCAGCTACGGCAACCGGGCTTGAGGCTGTGCAGCGCCTACTTGACGTGCCAGTTATCGGTGTTATCGAACCAGGCGCTCGTGCAGCTGTGCAGGTAACCACTGCGCGGCGGGTGGGCGTCATCGGCACCATTGCAACCATAGAAAGCGGCGCCTATACGCGCGCCATCCGCTCACTGGACGCCGGAATTACCGTATTTTCATCTGCTACGCCTCGGTTTGTGGAGATGGTCGAACAGGGTCTGCGCCTGGATCGTAACCCCGTTGAGGACATCATGGCTCAGGCGGCGGAAATCTTCATCCGTCCAACGTTTTCAGAGATTGCGCGCGACTACCTCAATCCACTCAAGCGTTGCAAGATCGACACATTGGTGCTCGGCTGCACTCACTATCCGCTGCTTACCCCATTAATACAAAGCGTGCTGGGTTCGGAGATCAAGATCATCTCATCCGCCGAGGAGACAGCACGTGACGTCGCTGACATTCTTGCGCGTCGAAGACAGCTGGCGCCGGCAACCAGCAGACCGTTACACCGATTTGCAACTACGGCTAAAAACCCTGCCGAGTTCGTATCCCTGGGTTCGGCGATATTCCGTCATCAGATACATGAGGATGTGCTCAGTCTTGTGCCATTACAAGAATTAGAGGGAGAGAAGGCTATATGACACTCAGCAATTTTGCTAACCCTTTAACCGCCCGGTCATTCCAGCGCGCAGCGGATGGTCTGCGTCCTGTGACCTTTACACGCGGGTATTTGAACAAGGCTTTTGGCTCATGCCTGGTGGAGTTTGGAGACACCCGTGTGTTATGCGCTGCAACTATCGACGAAGGCGTGGCTGCGTGGCGCAAGGGGAGTGGCAAGGGATGGATAACGGCGGAGTACGCCATGCTGCCTGCCTCGACACCTCAGCGCACGCGCCGCGAGATACATGGACAACAGGGGCGCTCTCAGGAGATTCAGCGGCTCATCGGACGCTCTCTGCGCGCCGTAGTGGACCTGGGAGCCTTGGGCGAGACAACGGTCACCATCGACTGCGACGTCATCCAAGCCGATGGCGGCACGCGGACAGCAGCGATCTGTGGTGCATGGGTTGCATTGCATGACGCACTGGCTGTTTGGAAGGAAGCTGGAAAGCTTAGAACCGATCCGCTGTTCGGTCAGGTTGTCGCTGTAAGCGTGGGCATGGTAAACGGCAAGTTATTGCTCGATTTGGACTATCGTGAGGATTCAGCAGCAGAGATTGATATGAACCTTGTCATGAACGGAGACGGTGAATTCATCGAGCTACAGGGTACCGGTGAGCGTACGACCTTTGACCGTGGGCGTCTTGACGCCATGCTCGATTTAGGACAGAAGGGGCTTGCCCAGTTGCTCGATCTTCAAAACCAGGCGATATCTTGATTAAAGGGTGAGAACTGTTACCTCTCCAGTGCATAGCTTGTTCAAGGTCATGTAGCAAGAAAGTCAACACAACCGTGCCGAACAATCGGCGCTACAGAAAACCATCGAGGAAGCATTACAGACATGAAAAGAATTGTCGTCGCAACGCATAATAACCATAAGGTCAAAGAGATCTCAGCGATTCTTAACATCCCCGGTTGGGAGTTGGTTCCGCTCAGCGACCATATCAGCAACACCATCATCGACCTGCCGCCAGAAAACGCCACGACCTTTACGGGCAACGCCCGTATCAAAGCACGTTTTGCCTACGACCTTACGGGCTGCGCGACGCTTGCCGATGACTCGGGTCTGGTTGTTGATGCTCTGGATGGTGCACCGGGCGTTTATTCAGCACGTTACGCCGGCGAAGGGGCGACGGCCAGGCAGTGTAATGAGAAGCTGCTTGAAGCTCTTGATGGAGTAAAGCGCAATAAGCGTACAGCCCGTTTTGTGTGTTCGCTCATCTTTATCGATGAAGATGGCACGGAGTATGCGGTCGAAGGAACCTGTGAAGGTCATATCTCAACAACGCCACGTGGCAAGAACGGTTTTGGTTACGATCCTTTATTTGTGCCAAACGATGCACAAGGTAATCCCGGCAAACGCACGCTTGCGCAGTTCTCAGCAGCAGAAAAGAACGCGATCTCGCATCGTGCGGTTGCATTGGCAGCCTTAAGAAAGCTGGCGTTTCAAATACAACCGGATGAAAGAATCCGCATCGTTGCCTTTGACTTTGATGGTACGCTCATCGATGCTGCTTCGCCAGTACGCCTGGTCAATCGTCTTGTCCTGCATGACCATGTCATGTCGTTTTGGGTAGGCGTTAAGATTGCCTTTTGGGGAATGCGCTACAAGATGGGCTCGGAGCTTGACCAGTCTCTGCCCAGAAGATACATCTTTGGGAGCTTTACCGACTTTCCATCAACGTATGCTAACAGTATCATGGTCAGCCTTTATCACGAGAAGTTACGGTACTACTTCCGTCCGGAGGCGCTCAGGCGCATCGAAGAGCACAAACAGGCAGGCGAGCTCATCATTCTCGTGAGCGCCTCGTTTGACCCGATACTCAAGGAAGTGACGCGTGAGATTGGCGCTGACGGATACATAGCCACCCAGATGGAAATCAATAACAAGGGGTACTACACCGGACGCACCATCGGGTTTCCACCAGAAGGCGAGCAGAAACTCGTCCAACTCACGGCGTATGCAGACATGCGTTTTGGTAAGGGGAATTGGGTGATAACCTGGGCGTATGGAGACCATTTTTCCGACGCGCCACTGCTTGCCGCCGCTGAGCATGCGGTTGCCGTCGACCCTTGTCGCCGTCTCAATAGTATTGCAAAGGAGCGTGGCTGGGAGATCATGCCACTCGGAGTGCAACGCGTCAAGAGCCAAGCTAGGAGGTCATTGTACCAGGCAGATTGACAATACGTTGCTTTGCCATATCAGTACGTGGTTTTGACCAGAGGGCTTAGGTGAAAGGAGAGGATATGCCAGAATACACCTCCATCAAGAAGAACAGAGACACCGTGGAGCGGACCCGTATCGTCGATAGACTTTTGGCGTTACGCGACCAGCTTGATCGTCAGATTCCTGCCAAGACAGCTACCGACACGCTCTTGCTTGCGACATGGAACATCCGCGAGTTCAGCGACAACCGTCGCAACGAAAGCCTCCACTACCTGGCTGAGATTGTCAGTCGCTTTGACCTCATCGCCATCCAGGAGGTTGCAAACAATATGGATGGCCTTCAAAGGCTCGTCGCTTTGCTGGGGCAAAACTGGGACTATATCGTCACTGATAGCACGGCTGGAGTAGCGGGTGGTAGCGAGCGTATGGCGTTTGTCTTTGACAAATGCAAGGTCTTCTTTCGAAAGATGGCTGGAGAGATCGTCTTGCCAGACAGCAAGCTCATCAACAAAGAAACACAATTCGCCAGGACGCCTTTTTCCGTGGCGTTCCAGGCTGGTTGGTTCAAGTTCATTTTGACGACGGTTCACATCTATTACGGAAAACAGGGAGATGAGGACCCCCGCCGTGTTGAGGAGATCGCCACCATCGCCAGTTTTTTGAAAGACCGTGCGAAGAAGGAAGACGAAAGCTATATCTTACTGGGTGATTTCAACATCGCCAACATCGGCGACGCCACCATGAAAGCGCTTGAGAAGCAGGACTTCTATGTCCCAAAGGCCATACGGGAGCACCCATCTGACCTGGCAAAGACCAGACATTATGACCAGATTGCCTTTAAGCTTAAGATCGATACCAACATGACTGTCTTTTCTGAGGAAAACCAACGAGCTGGTACATTCGATTATACCGAGACGGTCTATACTGCCAACGACCTCGATATATACCGCGGGTTCTTTGACGAGAAGTATACTCTGGGAAAGACCGAAAAACAGGTCAGCAATTACTATCTGAAGACCTGGCGAACGTTTGAGATGTCAGACCACCTTCCGCTTTGGATAGAGCTCAAGATCGACTTCAGTAACCAATACCTTGAAAACATCAACACGATGACCGCACCAAAGAACCCAAAGCGGCGCTCAAAGTAGGGCTACCCTGCCACGGAAATCGCCACCGGGAGTTACGCCATTGTGTACGCATGGACTCTCCGCACAGAAATTTTTCAAATTAATAAAGTAACGGATGGAAACATTCCAGAAATAGATGCAAGTGGTATGGTACTATCGGCATTGTCAGTACGGAAGCATTGTTGACAATTTGACAAGGGTCTGAGGAAAACGAATCATGGATTGTGGGAACATGACAGACGAGCAGCAAAGCAGCGATCAATATCAGAGCATCAGCTCCTATCTTGATTCGGCTGATGAAGCGTGCCAGGCAGGAAGATCACGCCTGGCGATACATCTGTATTGTGCTGCCTTTGAGCTGGCGATAGAACAGGGTCTTGCGCCCACCGATCGTATTCTTGATGGCATGAACCAGGCATGGCTGCTTGCGTGTGAGCAGGGAGACCACTCAAATGCCGAGGCTGTCTTTAATGATCTGCTTCCGTATTATTCGCCTGAACAGGCGCAAGTAGCGCTCAGGCAGCTCAGAATCCTTGCATTCGACCAGATCGAAAAGCTTGGGGTGCCGCGGGATGAGGTACTCGGCCTTGCGCAGACGCTTGCTTTCGAGGTATCCCACAGTTTAACAGACATTCAGATTCAGCCCCAAGAACCAGAGATGAATCCCGGGGCTTTTGCCTCTGCACCCAATGCAGCCACAGCAACAGAAGCCTTTTTGCCGGAAGTCTCCCCGGTGCTTGAAGCGCCAATCACAATAGAAGCATCAAAGGTCTTTGACGGTATTCCAAGAGATATTAACCTCTCAGAACGAAAAGTCGACCTTGGCCGCCTATTCAGCACCTTTCATGCGCATATTGCCGAGCTGAGTAAGGCAGCCAATGAAGCAAACAGTGTTGAAGAGCAAAAGGCTGTGGACGATCAAGCTGTGAGGTATAACAACCTTACGGGATTCAAGGAAGCTTTGCGAACCATGCGGCAGTTTGGCTTTTCGGATACGAGCGACCCTCATTTTGGCGAGTTCGTTGCCCAGGCTAATGCCTTCCATGGTGTGTATGGCCCAGTTCTGACCGATTCCTTCTTCTTCTACGGCTCCAGCCGCGAAGACGTCGCTTTGTTCGCCAAGGCAACTGCAGTCGAGATCGGCTGGCCGATTATCGAGATGTCTGTCGAACTTGAAGCTGCAGGCGTAGGTACCATCAAAGTGGTCGGACCTGTCAGGCGCTCGTTCTTTGGACCACCGCGTTTTTCCGACATGCCGTTTCCCTGCATCCTTCTTATTCAGAATGTCGACCACTTACAGGAGATGTTCAGGGGAGAAGAAAAAGCATGGTATCAAAGCTACCATTTTGGCTCTCAAGGGGAACATGGCTTTCAGCAACCACCTTCCAACCATCCTGCGCCAAGTAACCCCCGTGCACAAGGGGCGCAGGGAGCGCAGGGAGCGCAAGGAGCGCAGGGAGCGCAGGGAGCGCAGGGAGCACCGCAGGGCTCAGGCTCTATGGCTCCGACGGGGCAAGGTATGCAGCGCTCCATGCAGGCAGAGATACTCGGTTACCTCAATGCGTTATGCGCCCAGGGCGAGGTCTTTATCATCACAACTTCTCAAGAGCCACTCAGCAAAGATCCGCTGCTACTTGGCAACGGGCTTATGAGTATCATCGGCTCATACCGGGAGATCGAAGTACCAGCGCCGACTATGGCAGAACGTCAGGAGATCCTGTATTACTTTTCCGAGGATCACCCCTCATTCAAGAACATCGATTTTGAGCATCTGGCAAACCTTGCCCAGGGTGTGGCGCGTAACGAGCTCGTCTGGGCTGCGCAGGCAGCGGTTGAGGAGGCATATCGCGAGTCATTACGCACCGGTCATAATCGGGGGGTTACTGTCTGCGAGGTGCTCTCGCAGCTGATCGTCTATCTGGAAACGGACTCGCCAAACCGCCAGCGAGTCGAAGATGCGATTATTGAACAATTCTGTATCGACATGAATAATGACTTACTAAATCTGTGACTATTGTGGTATTATTTGTGCCGCTTACAAGAAAGGTGGACACATGGATATCACAAGAAGAACCGATTACGCCATCCGTTTAATTGCAGCGCTGATTGAGAACAAGGGAGCGCCGCTGTCGGTCCGCGAGGTTGCTGAAAAACAGGATATCCCCTACGCATTCGCACGCAGCATACAGCATGATCTTGCGTTGGGTGGTTTTATCCGCAGCCTTCGTGGAGCCCGAGGTGGCATGATCCTTGCTAAGGACCCCGATTCCTTTACGCTGCTCGAGTTCATCGAAACGCTCCAGGGTGCAGTCAGTATCGCTGTCTGCACAACAGAGCCAGGATGGTGCCCACGCGACGAGGACTGCACATTCCACAATGTATGGCTCAATGCAAACACCATGCTACGAGATTATCTTTCGTCGGCGACAATAAAAGATATTCTCGAAGGCAAGTATTCTCTTCCGTCCGTTGTGGCTATCAGCCAAGATGCGGACGCGTCAGAGTAGTCTTGCTGTTAGGTATTTCAGACCTGGACAAGGACGCATTGCAAGCAGACGTTTTGCAAGAAGGTGTCTTGAATACCGATCAACTCAATAGTTTTGTCGAGCGGGTGCGCGACTTTGGTCAGCGCCTGTACCGCGATTTTCCTTGGCGCGGTACGTCAGACGCGTACGCAGTTCTGGTAAGCGAGATCATGCTCCAACAGACGCAGGTCTCCCGTGTACTTGCCCGCTGGCATGCCTGGCTGGAAGTCTTTCCAAGTATCGATGCGCTGGCAGCAGCATCGCTTGCCGACGTCTTGGAGCGTTGGCAGGGGATGGGTTATAACAGACGTGCAATCGCGATCAAACGTTGCGCTGATACTCATTCAGAACAATACGGTGGACAGGTACCATGCGACTATGACGCACTTATCGCGCTTCCTGGCGTCGGTCCAGCAACGGCTGCTGGGGTGTGTGTCTTTGCCTACCAGCTTCCTTTTGTGTATCTGGAGACGAATGTCCGTACCGTCTTTATCCATGAGTTTTTTGCTGAGAGAGAACGTGTCTCAGACCACGAAATCATCCCTCTTATCAAGCAGACCTGTCCTGATAAAGACCCCCGTTCCTGGTATTATGCGCTGCTTGACTACGGCGCCTACCTCAAAAAATCCATGCCCAACCCTTCCCGACGTTCTACGCAGTATCACAGACAATCGACATTCATTGGCTCAGTGCGCCAGAAGCGCGCCGAGTTGCTGCGGCTAATACTTGGACAAGCAGGTTTGTCGACCGATGAACTGGCTGAGCAGCTGTCTGCTCTTGAGCGCATTGCAGGTCGCCAGGATGTGCCAATGGGCGAGATCATCGTGCTTTTGGAAGCCTTGGAGCGCGAAGGATTCCTTACTTCGCATGCTGGGAATTGGTTTATTTCCTCACAAGGTTAGCTTGCAATCTTTGTGAAAAATGTATGACAATTACCTCGCAAGAACGCTGAGAACGAAGCGCGACACTCTCGCACCTGTGACTTGCGGTACAATACCGACGTTGTTCTATCAATTGTGGCTTGACCAAAGAGCCTCACTGGAAACATGCGGATAGAATGATTTGATCAAAGATTCGACTGAAAGGCCCTGACGTGTCCTACCATGCCCCACGTGGTGTAAACGACCTACTCCCGCAGACCGCGCAAGCGCATCTGTGGATCGAGAGTATCGCACATGAAGTATTCTCACGCTATGGTTATGTGCTGATCGAGACCCCGCTTTTTGAGTTGACCGAGGTCTTTGTGCGCGGCATCGGGGAGGCAACCGACGTAGTGGGCAAGGAGATGTTCGGGGTGTACTCTGGCGCCGCTGCAGGCAAACTGGTAGTGGGGGAGACGCTGAAGGCCGATGAGCAATTGTCACTGCGCCCCGAAGGTACTGCCGGCGTAGCCCGGGCTGTGGTCGAACATGGGCTTGTTCCCCCTGGCTCGCCCGTAGCGAAGTACTGGTACGCGGGCTCGATGTTTCGCCATGAGCGGCCTCAGAAAGGCCGTCTGCGCGAGTTCCACCAGATAGGCGCCGAGTGCATAGGCGCAGCTGAGCCAAGCAGCGACGCCGAGGTCATCATCATGCTCATGCGTTTCTTTGAGACTTTAGGGCTCTCGCGTGATTCCATGCGCTTGTATGTCAATTCCATGGGAGACGCAACATGCCGTCCGGCGTATCGCGAGGCAGTGCGCGCTTTTATCCTCGACAACGCGGAGTCGCTGTGCGATGAATGCGTCCGTCGTGCCGAAACCAACCCACTCAGGGCTTTCGACTGTAAGAATCCATCTTGTAATACAATCATGGCAGCCGCGCCGCTTATCACCGATATGTTGTGCGAGCAATGTGCCGAGCATTACGCTACGGTTCGTGAACTGTTGGATGTTGCGGGGCTGGTATATGAGGAAAACCCGCGCCTGGTGCGTGGTTTGGACTATTACACCCGCACGGTTTTCGAAGTCCAAGTTGACGTCGGCCTTGGATCTCAAAATGCCATCGGCGGTGGCGGACGTTATGACGGGCTTATCGAGGAGTTTGGTGGAAAGCATACGCCAGGATTAGGCTTTGCCGTAGGGATAGAGCGCATTTTGCTTGCCCTTCAGGCTCAAGATATCCAGGCAGGTAAGGTACCTGTGCCCGAAGTCTTCATCGCAGCTGTCGACGGCAAGGCCCGCACGGTGGCTTTCCGCATCGCTTTGGCGCTTCGTGATGCGGGCCTTGCCGTCGAACTTGACCACCAGAACCGCTCCCTCAAATCACAATTCAAACTCGCGGACAAACTCGGCGTTTCGTGTGTTATTGTCCTGGGGCCAGACGAGCTAGCCTCGCATACTGCGACTTTGCGCTACATGGATACCGGCGAGGAACGTTGTGTTCCCCTCGATACGTTGACCGACATACTCAGCGAGCCGATAAAGACCTGATGCGTGTAGAGTAGAATATACCAAGTCGGCGCTCGTTAAGAGTTGTCGAAGAATCGACCATTGTGGGAAAGAAAAAGGAACATCGATGACCATCGCAATAAGCACCACATCCACCACTGACACGGCTACTCCCATGACTGCTTCAGCGGCTATCGACCTGAATACGCACAGCATGCACACTGCGACCTGCGGCGAACTCACCGCAGCTGCTGTGGGGCGACAGGTAACGCTTACGGGATGGGTCAGCCATCGCCGCGACCACGGAGGACTCATTTTTGTCGATCTGCGCGACCGCGCGGGCTTGACCCAGTGCGTCTTTGACCCCGAAGCCTGTTCGCCTGACGTCTTTAAGGCAGGCGAGACCATGCGTCCCGAATGGGTCATCTTCGTCTCAGGCACGGTGCGCAATCGCCCTGAAGGTACGGTCAATCCATCGATGTATACCGGCGAGATAGAAGTGCTGCTTGATGGGGTTCGCATCCTCAACACCGCCAAGACCCCGCCTTTTGCTATCGAGGATGGCATCGAAACCGACGAGTTAACACGCCTGCGCTGGCGCTTTTTAGACATCCGTCGCCCTGAGGTCTTAAGCGCCCTCAGGCTTAGGAGCACAGTGACTGCCGCCATCCACGCTGCCCTTAATACACGCGGCTTCCTTGAAGTTGAGACCCCCATCCTTGGGCGCTCTACGCCTGAGGGCGCCCGTGACTTCCTGGTACCAGCCCGTCAGAACCCAGGCAAGTTCTATGCCTTGCCGCAGTCGCCCCAGCTGTTCAAGCAGTTGCTGATGGTAGGCGGCATTGAGCGCTACTACCAGATCGCACGCTGCTTTCGCGACGAGGATCTGCGCGCCGACCGCCAGCCCGAGTTCACTCAGCTCGATATCGAGATGAGCTTCATCGACCAGGAAGACATCCTCGGTCTGATGGAAGAAGTGCTCTCTGAGGTGCTTGCAAAAGTGGGCGTTGTCTTTCCGGCGCCTCTTTTGCGCATGCCCTACGCAGAAGCGATGCGGCGTTTTGGCAACGACCGGCCCGACATACGTTTTGGCCTTGAGCTGGTAGATATTTCAAAGGAGGTCGCCGGCTGCGGCTTTAAGGTCTTTGCTGCTGCGGTAGAAACCGGCGGTGTGGTCAAGGCCATCAACGCCAAGGGCGCAGGCGATTTAAGCCGCGGGGAGATCGACAAGATCGCCGCGGTTGCGACCAACCATGGGGCTGCCGGCATGGCATGGATCGCCTTTACAAGCGCCGGTGAGGAGAAATCCCCCATCATCAAATTCCTTGGCGATGAGGTACTGGCTGCCATCAAGACGGCACTTGACGTAGAGCCGGGCGATCTGGTGGTCTTTGGTGCGGATGAATTCGAAACGGTAAGCGCCTCGCTGTCTGCCGTGCGCCTGTACCTTGCCGACCTGCTGGAAATCAAGCGCGAAGGCCACAGCTTCATGTGGGTAACCGACTTTCCGCTGCTCAAATATGATCTGGAAGAGAAGCGTTATGCCGCCAACCATCATCCCTTCACACGTCCCTTTGACGAGGATGTAGAAAAACTTGAAAGCGACCCGCTTTCTGTGGGCAGCTACTCATACGACCTTGTCATGGACGGCTACGAGGTCGGCGGCGGAACCTTGCGTATCCATGACGAGAAGCTGCAGCTGCGGTTGCTTGCACAGCTCGGTTTTGATGAGCAACAGGCACGCGAGCAGTTCGGCTTTCTGCTTGAGGCGTTAAGCTTTGGCGCGCCTCCGCATGGTGGAATCGCACTGGGGCTCGACCGCCTTATCATGCTGCTCGGTGGTTATGAGTCCATCCGCGACGTGATAGCCTTCCCCAAGACCTCAAGCGGTTCAGACCCCTTAACCGGTGCCCCCGAATCCGTGGACTCCCGCCAACTTAAGGAACTTGGCATCAGGTTGCAATAGGATACAGTCCCAACAAAGGGTATTGTATCTGGACGCAAATGGGGCAAAGTATAGGTACGATTATCGAATGATGGGAGGGTACAATGAGAATTCGTATGACAATTGCCCTGTGTGCGTTCATTCTGTTGCTCTCAGGTTGCGTAGTAGCACAGATCCCGGGTGACGATGATCAACAACCAAAACCCTTGACAACCGTTGAGGCTGAGCTGTTCCCTCTATCCTCGGAGTGTACCGGTTGTCATAACGACATCTATGCCGAGAATGGGGCTCATTATTCGTATGTCGAAGATTGGTTCAACTCGGTTCATGGCCAATCCGCCCTCGATCCTGTGTTCATGGCGATGGTCAGACACGAGACGGAGCTTCTCCCTGAAGCATCAGATGCTATCCAGGAGATATGTGCCAGCTGCCATCTACCCATGGCCGACATGGCAGCCATCGCTTTAGGCATATCCCGCAGTTTTCTGGAGAATGCCGCCAACCCGAGCCACGAGCTTAACCCGCTGTATCGGGAGGGAGACTCCTGCATGATTTGCCATCAGTTCTCCATTGATGCTACTGAGGGGAGCGTGGTGTTTAGAGATACCGATCTGTATGTCAACCTGCATCAGGTTCCTCTTGGCCAGACCCGCAACCTCTATGGCTACCATAAAAGTACCGAATCAGCCCAGCAATCGATGAGGATGGCATTAGGCTACTCCACCTTGGCAAGTAACTTTGAGCGTAGCAATCTGATCTGCTCTGTCTGCCACAACCTGTATACCGACGCCTATACGGTCGATGGCCAGCCCACGGGCAAGCAGCTGCCAGAGCAGACGGTTACGCAGGAATGGCTCGCGTCTGGACGTTCAGGGCAATCCTGCCAATCCTGTCATATGCCCGTCATTGTGGATCCGGGACCGCTTTCGAATAGAACGATTGAAGAGGCCGCGCAAGGGCGGATCGGTCTTCATAACTTTGTTGGAGCCAACACGTATCTATTCGAGTTGAACGGTGGGCGCAACAATGCCTTGGAAAAAGGTCTGACAGCTACAACCGAGTTCCTGCAGTCCGAGACCGCAACACTGCTTCTAACGGGCAGCATCGCCTCTTCATCCGACTCCGGTGCGCTTCTGACACTTGATGTGATGATCGATAGCCTGGTAGCTCATAAGTTTCCATCCGGATTCCCTTCCCGGCGGGCTTGGCTGCATGTGCAGGTGATAGACGAGTCAGGCGCCTTGCTCTATGAGTCCGGTGGCTATAACAACGAGGGCATGATTCTGGATAATGACGGGGATTTGATACCGGGTGCGTTTGAGCCGCACTACGCGGTCATCGACCAGCCAGGGCAGGTCCAGATCTACGAATCGGTGATGCTTGACAGCAACGGCCGGGCAACCACTAACCTGCTACAAGGGATTGTTTATTGCAAGGATAACCGATTACTACCTATTGGAATAATAAAGGACAGGCTTCAAAACGATATCGCTGTTTTTGGGGACGCCCTCTACGATGATGACTTTGTTGGTGGCCGCGATATCACGCACTATCTTATCAACCTTCCTGCAGGCTCAGGCAACTTGACCATCAAGGTGGAGCTGCTCTATCAGTCAGTTGGTTACCGGTTTTTGGAAGAGCTTCTTAGCCATCCTTCGCCTGAGCAGCAGGTTTTGGCGGATCTTGTCAAAGAGCATCCCAATCTGCCAGCTTTGGTTGTCAGCGAGGAGATCAAGGTCAGTAGGTGAGTCAAGCTGGTCGGCTTTCTTAACGTGTTTGTGATTCATCACAGCATAAGGGCAGTTGCCCCTATGCTGTTTTTCTGGGGATAATAAGCTGTCTGCGCTGCTGGTATGCTGTTTTTCTGGATAGTAAACCGCTTGCGCTGCTGGTTATGCTGTTTTTCTGGGGATAATAAGCTGTCTGCGCAGCCGGTTAGTCGTTGACTTCTGGATAGATGCTTATGTAAGTAGCCAGGCGGCGCGCGTCAAGCGCGCCGCTTAAGACAGCTGCCTTGACGCCACAATCGGGTTCATTGGTGTGGGTACAATCGCGGTAACGGCAAGCTCCGGCATACTCTGCTATGTCAGGGAATGTGTGGGTCAGTCCATCGTATGCGCCATATAAACCAAGGGAACGCAGGCCAGGCGTGTCGATAAGGCCGCCACCTTGCGGCAGCATCACGAGCCTGCGCGCAACTGTCGTGTGTCGGCCGCCGCGATCCTTGGTACGTACGTCACCTGTCTTAAGCAGGGGGGCTCCAAGCAGCTTGTTGATGAGGGTGGATTTGCCTACGCCTGAGCGGCCAAGCAATACAGCAATTCTGTTGGGGGCAAGTATTTCAATAATCTCCTCGAAACCTTGCCCGGTTACGGCAGACTCGACGACGATTGGACAGTCAGGAGCAATACGACCAGCTTGGGCCAGGTCAGCTTCAAGATAGACAGCCTGATCGGCTTTGGTAAGGATCAGGGCAACGTCGGCGCCGCTTTGGAATGCCATGACAAGTTGACGCGAGAGGTACTCGCCATCGATGGGTCGTACTCCCAGTGCGGTGACCACGAATACGATGTCCATATTGGCAGCAAGCACCTGTTCTTCAAAACGCCCTGACCCTTCGTGTATCGACTCGACCATAGATCGGCGTACCAGAGCGGTACGCCGCGGTGCGATAGCGGTGATGAGCGGGGTGTCCTGGTCAGGCGGAAAAATGAGCTCAACGCAATCTCCGACTGTTGCACGCACCGCGGCGTTCTTCACAAGCTCGGTACTGTGCTGGGCACGGATCTCCTGGAACACACCGCCCGGTGTAGCTTCAAAGCGGACGAGTGGGTACCCACGATCCAGCGAGACAACCAGACCCTGCCTGCTTTGGTCTGCGGACGTATCAGTGCAGGTATCTGTTGGTTCTGTCATCTCACCTCGACTATCTCATGCGTTCTTTTAGGATACGAAACACCAACATGAACAGCACGCCCGTAAAGGCCAGGAGCACGCCGCTAATCAGCAACCAACGATCAGGCTGTTCGGATATGCTGCCGCCCGCATCGATAACACGCACCGAGCTAGCATGAACGTCGCTGAGTCCTTGGTGCTCGTCGCAGGCAAGATGAAAGACTCCTGTTATCTCCAGTGTGGCGCCGATAACATGGTAGCGCCCCAGGTTGCTAATCTGGGCAGCAGCCTCCCTGGTCATATATACGCTGATGCTCGCATTAGCTTGAGCGCTTGAAGCGACGTCATCTGTTTGCACTGCCCCTGCCGCTTCTTTGGCAGAAGACTCATTCCTTCCATCAGGACACGGCCCTGCGGCAACCCAGACAAAGCCGCCATGACCGTTGATGATATCGCCAATCGCCTCGCAAATAAACACGACTTCAGCGCCATCCAGACTTTCGTCTGCATTGCTCAGATCAACGACGCTAACACGCTCATCGGCATACGCATAAGGGGCATCGTAAAAAAGTCCGACAAAGAGCGCACCCACAAGGCACAAGGCCAGGACAAGTCTCGTTACGCTGCTTGCGTTGGTTGATGATGCTCGCCTGCTCATGCGTCGCCCCGTCCCTGTCGCCTGGTACCGGGAGTGCGTTGCTGTTGTGTGATACGCCGATGCGGACGTAAGGAAAGGAGCAGCGAGGCGCCGAGCGCAAGCAGCGTGAGGAATTCGAGACGACCCATCCACATCTGGAGGATGTAGACGATTTTTAGTATCACGGGAGCTTCGGGGTTTACAATACCGCTGGAAAGCCCGGCATTGGATGTTGCAGAAATGGACTCGAAGATAGAGGGAATCGCCTCGTAACCGCAGGCGATTCCTGCCAGCGCTCCAAAGACATAGGTGATGGTATACAAAGCCGCGATGATGAGCGCTGAGGAGAGCAGCTCATTGGAAAGCAGGTGCTGGCCGATATGGGTATAGCGCGTGTTGATCTGGGCTGAGCGCGGCAGCAAGACGCCTTTTATCCGCAGGACAAAGCCTTTGAAGATGAGACCAACGCGTAGCGCCTTGATGCCGCCGGCGGTCGACCCGGCGCTGCCGCCTATCGCCATCGCAATAGCAACAAGGAAAAACGCGCCGCTGGTAAGTATTGTCGTTAGCTGGTTGGTGGTAAGTATCTGATAGCCGCTGTTTGTGGTTGCGCTGATAATCGTAAACAGCCCACGGCGCAACAGCGGCAGGTAGTCGGCAAGAATGTGTCCGGCGCCGAGTGCGACAACAAAAGCAGCAATCATTCCAAGTGTCCACAGCCCTAAGGTTCGTACCTCAAGGTCTTTGATGAACTCGCGCCAGTGCCCCTGTTGTACTCGTGCGTACAAGGCGAAGTTGATTGCGCCCAGGCACATGAAGAACATTGCGACAATCTCAAGCGGCCACGAATGGTAGTACATGACCGATGAACTCTGAGGAGCAAAACCACCGGTATCGTAGGAACCTATGGTAAGCCATAAGCCGTGGAAGAAGCTGCGGATGGGTTCCATACCTGTTACCAGAAGCAACCCGGTAAGAATCAGGGTGCCGACAAGAACAATAGTCGACGAGAAGACCCAGATGAATCGTGCTGTTTTTGCAATACTGGGTAAGACCGCCTCTTGTCGACCTTCCGCGTTGAAGAAAGACGAGCCTACCTGCGTGAACAGACCAAGCGCCATAGCGACGACGACAATCCCCTGGCCGCCGAGGAACTGAAGGATGAAGCGCCACATATTGTCGGCGGTCGACATGTGGTCGAGATCCTGTACAAGTGTTAAACCGGTTGCCGTAAGG
This sequence comes from Coriobacteriia bacterium, assembly GCA_009781535.1. Lineage (GTDB taxonomy): Bacteria > Actinomycetota > Coriobacteriia > Coriobacteriales > UBA8131 > WRHU01. Next base: position 22,709 of record WQXX01000002.1, read on the forward strand.
CCGCTGACGCCTTCAAAGAAAGCGTCAAGATATGATCCGTAATGCCCGCTCAGCCATAAGGGTAAGGCTGCGAATAAGGCGCCGATGATCCAGATGAGCCCAGTAACGGCGATAGCATGGCGTCGTTCCATGTGTCCAGTATTGACCTTTGCCAAACGCAGAACAGCACCAGCCATCAAGGTAAGTCCGATGCTGAACACGTAATGTGCCGAGGTCTCCCATTCCTGCATCACGAGGCTGACCAGGAGAGGAATGGTCATGATCAGGGCTGTGAAGATGACCATGATACCCAGGTAATGGGCGATGATGCGGAGGTCTTTTATGTAAAATCGCGCCCACATACGCTATATCCATCCCAGAAGGAAGCGTTCGGCAACGACTACTACGCCGAGAAAAAGAAGATACAGGAAAAATACAACAGCAACGACCACATAACTACGGATGCCTGCGAGAATCAACCTCAGGCGTCTGCTCCGGCGCTGCTCTTGTCGCTGTGTTGCTTTCATGACCATCTCAATCCTCAAAACAAATGCAGTTCATGAAATGTTGGTTGAACTTAGCCGAGGTGGATAGCTCGAGGTAATCACAATGCGCCACGATGGCGGCCAGATCTTCGCGTGCTTGTGCCGAGAGCACAGCGGCGCTGATACCTTCGATAGCCGTGTTGCCTACAGCCTGCGCCTTGTCGCGTAGGGCAGGAGGGATAAGACCGATACGCGCGGCGCTTGACACGTCAAGCGCCGCGCCAAATCCTCCTGCAATCGCTACCAGTCCGATATCCGCCATTGTTTTGTCCCAATCATCCAACAGGGTCTTGATCCCTGCAAGAACCGCTGCCTTTGCCAGCTGGAGCCCTCGGATATCGCCCTGCGTGAGAAACAGCCGATGGTCGCTGGTAAGATAACACACAGCCTGCTTGGTTGCATCGATCCTCTCACGGCCCAGTAGTTGAGCATATGCAGGCGCCACGTCAGCAGGATCTGCAAGCGCGCCTGTTGCATCAACGATGCCTGCTTCAAGCAGTGATGCCACCGCGCTCACCAGTCCTGTACCGCACAAGCCTCGTGCCGGTTTGCCGCCGATTGTGGAAAGCGAAAAGACGCCATCTGATTCTAGCGCCACATGGTCGATAGCTCCTGGCAAGGCAGACATGCCAAAGTATACGCCTCCGCCCTCGAATACCGGACCGGCAGCAGTTGCGCAACAACGTATACGCTTTCCGTCAAAGAAGGCAATCTCGCCGTTTGTGCCCAAGTCGATCAGAATCAGCGGTTCGGCGGCTTTCAGCGCCTGTAAGGCAAGCAAGCCGCAGGTGATATCCCCGCCTACGTATCCGGCAACGGCAGGCGCCAACCACACAGGCGCATTCAGGCCGTCGAGGAGATGTGTACCTCCAAATAGCGACAAAGGTGTAAAAGGCGCAACACCTATGCTTACAGGGGATAAGCCTGCAACGATATGCTCCATGATGGTGTTTCCAGTGATGGTTATGATTCCGATGTCTGAGCGCCTGACCTCGCCTTCGTCAACCAACACCTGCACGAGTCGGGCGATGGTCTCGCGAATCAGTGTAGTCAAGGTGCCAAGTTCGCCGCGCGAACAGGCGTCCACACGGCTTAATACATCTGCGCCATATATGGCCTGCGGGTTGATATCGGCAATACTGCCATGGAGTTTTCCTATGACTTTATCGAGCAGCCGCACCACTACCGTGGTTGTGCCTACATCGACCGCAATACCAAGCGGCTGATCGAGCGCAATACCAAGCGGCTGATCGAGCGCAATACCAAGCGGCTGCGAAGAAAGAGTATCGTCTTGCGCCGCAGCAAGATCTGGCGGGCATACCGCAACAAGATCTGGCGGGCATAGCGCAGCAAGATCTGGCGGGCATACCGCAGCAAGATCTGGCGGGCATACCGCAGCAAGATCTGGCGGGCATACCGCAGCAAGATCTGGCGGGCATACCGCAACAAGATCTGGCGGGTATACCTCAGCAAGGCTCAAGCTGCTGGAATCGCGTATAACCAAGGGGTCTGCATACGCCAGCTCAACAACCATGCCAGCTTCTGCTGTGGTCTGGCAGGCAAGTTGTACCTGGCGCCTACCGTTATGATTGACGACAACGCGGCACTTTTTGCAGGATCCACGTCCTGCGCACAGAGCAGGGACTGCCCATGGAGGTGCTCCACCCTCAAGCTTAAGCGCACCATCCTCACGCAGAATGGTTCCATCTCCACGCTGGAGTACAGAAAGGAGACTCTCGCCCTGCTCGGCAGCTACCTCATAGTGCACAGAATCGTAGACTATCTCGAAGCACAAACCCATTTACTGACCTCTCGTATGATTCTTTATGAGGGATTATACGTCATGGAGCCTGAGAACTGTTGTATTGGAGTACAATTCGTTTGTCAGATGTCCCGACAGGAACTGTTGGGTAAGAATGGTCGACTTTAATCGTAAGGCCCATGATGATTTGTCGTACATGCTGACACGTAATGCTGCGAGAGAAAGCGAGCAGGATATGGCTCCGAGAAAACCCGATATGAACGAGGTCATGAACCGAATAAAGGCCTTGCGCGAGGATCTGGACCTGAGCATTGAAGATATGGCAGAGGCAACCGGTCGGAGCGCTGCGGAGTATGAGGCGCAGGAATCTGGTACGCAAGACCTCTCATTCACCTTCCTTTACAAGTGTGCCCAGCGCTTGGGCGTTGACGTCATCGAATTGCTTACCGGCGAGACGCCGCGTCTTACGGGCTATCAGATCACACGCTTTGACGAAGGTCTTTCGATCAGGCGCCGTGAAGGATTCGAGTATCTTCACCAAGCCCCGTTGTTTAAGGAGAAGCTGTGCGAACCCTTTGTGGTCACAGCACCCTATATTGAGTCTGAACAGGAAAAAC
>WQXX01000003.1 GCA_009781535.1 Coriobacteriia bacterium
ACGGGAATCAGGTGTCTGGATGGATCTTGAGCCATACTTTTATACGCTTCTGCCAGAACTGGCTGAGACGGGTTCATACGCTGTAATAGAAGGTACGTATGAGTTGAAGGGCTTTGAGAAAGGGCCTCGTTCCTTCCTGCTGGATAACGGCATACAGTATGAGCTTTCTCTGACGAACACCGGAGCTGCGGTCGTCATTTCGGGCACTGTTGAAGCGCAGGTAACCAGTGAGTGCGACCGTTGCCTTGAACCAGCGCATCTATTGTTGGAGGGCGAAGCCGAAGGATATGTACTGTTCGAAGAACCCTCGTCAGAAACACAGGCAGGTATTGACGAGTACATCGTGGCGCACTCCCCGGAAGCCATCATCGATTTAGCAGCGGTGCTGTACCCTGCAATTATTCTTTCTGTGCCGCCTATCGTACTTTGTGACGATGATTGCGCTGGTATCTGCCCATCCTGTGGCGCTAATCTCAACGAAGAAGCATGCACGTGTTCTGACTTGCATATTGATGAGAACCATCCATTTGCCGCCCTTAAAGACATACTCTAAGGGCAGGATAGTCAAGCTCATTAGCTTGCAAACGAATATCACACAAAATTGCTAAATTATCTTGCAAAATTTGCGTAAATTGCTAAAATAATAATCAACAAAACGAAGCAATCTCGTTATAAGGACGCCACATGAAGATTAAATGTAGCCTGGCGGTTATCCTTGCGATGCTCATGCTCTGTGCAGCGTTGCCTGTTGTTGCGTATGCAGCAGAGATTGAGCAAGTATTCCAACCAATTGAGCAAAGTACTGATCCTTTGCTGATACTTGCTATATGCAGCACGGCATTGATGGTGATTGCAAGTATCATTGCCGGCGTCATGACGTCGCTTTATCGCAAAAGAAAACGGCATCTCTGCGCGGATTATCGATGCCTCAAAAACCCAATTGCCCAGGAGGCGATCGGTGGAGCATACGATTTCCGTGAGTTCGAGACCCCGAAGGAGTTCTTTCGTACAGGGACGCCATCGCCTGAGCCCATCATCATCAAGCCAAATGAAATCTGCTTTTATGACGAAAAGTTCATTGCTACGGAGGAAGTAGAAGTACAGGACGCAGAGTATTCGATTCCTGAAGATATCCTCGAGTTTCTAACACAACTTACCCCTCAGTCTGATACCGTTGCGCCTGGCGTCGGTGTGCAGGATAAGCAAGACATTCAAACTGACGTTGAGCAGGTCGTTTATCGCGGCAGACACTTCAAGCCCGAAAGCGCGCAGTTAGAAGAGCCGCTCCTGCAGGCAGTACCAACCATGAAACATTCGCGCGCAAGCGTAGAGCAGTTGAAGTCTAAGCAGCTCGCCAGCCAAGCTCTCGATATGGACATCGAGGCTGCGATAGAAAGCGCTTTGAAAGAATACACCCGAAAAATCAGCTAGGGCAGTAGGGGAGAGTGGCGCTAAGACGCAGAAGGCATCTGTCGCGTCCTATCAGCTCCAGAGACTCTAAGAGGGGCGGAGAGACCATGTTTCCGCAAATGGCGACCCGGAGTGCTTGAAAGACTATTTTCGGTTTTACGCCGCGCTCCTCAGCGATACCGCGAAGTGCGATGTCAAGAGCCGCATGATTCCAATCTAGACAATCTTCGCTAAGACAGGAGATGATTCGCTTGAGGAGCGCGGCTGAATCCGAACCTGATAGACACTTTGCAACGGAATCTGTATCAAGGGCAACCGTCTCGCCAAAAAGATATCCGACCAGTTTATTGATTTCCGAGAAGGTATGTACGCGCTCGGCGACAAGCGGATAGACCGCTTCGAACCAGGGGCGATTTGCTGCGACTTCAGATGCGGTTGCCAATCCATCTTTTACCAGAAAATCTTGCCATTCGTTAACAAAAGCAGCAGCTCCAAGCGCTTTGATATAGGCCTGGTTGATCCAATTGAGCTTCTTCTCGTCAAAGACAGCGGGATTACGTGACACACGCTCAAGTGAGAATTCACTTGTAAGCGTGTGCGCATCAAAAACCGTTGTTTCGCCATCAAGCGACCAACCGAGCAATGATAGATAGTTCAACAAAGCGTCAGGAAGATAACCTGCATCCCTATACGCTTCCACACTGGTTGCTCCATGACGTTTGGAGAGACGTTTCCCATCGGCGCCAAGAATCATCGAGAGATGGGCAAACTGTGGGACGGGATAACCCAGTGCTTCGTAAACCAGTATCTGCTTTGGAGTGTTTGAAATATGGTCATCGCCACGTATGACATGGCTGATCTTCATCAAAGCGTCATCGACGCAGACAGCATAGTTATAGGTCGGCATGCCATCAGAGCGAATCAGGATAAAGTCGTCCAGCTGCTCAAGGGGTACTGAGATAGTTCCATACACAGCGTCATGAAAGCTCACATTGCCACGGTTCAAAGGTATCTTCAATCGCCAGGTATGAGCCTTACCGGCAGCGATTCGGGCCTCAGCTACCTCTCGTGGGATGTCACGGCAGCTACGGTCATACACGGTATTCTCCTTGTTGGCGCTGGCGATGTCTCGCTTGGCCTGCAGTTCTTCAGGTGTGCAGAAGCAGGGATAAGCAGCGTCACGCTCTTTCAGGAACGCCAGCGCCTGCCCATACGTTGTAGCTCGCTCAGTTTGAAGGTAAGGCCCAAATGCCCCGCCTGTTTAAGGGCCTTCATCCCAATCGAGTCCCAGCCAATGCAGGCTGCGTATGATCTGCGCCGTATGCTCTGGAGTAGAACGCTCTGAATCTGTATCCTCGATGCGCAGGATGAAGACCCCGCCCGTTTTGCGTGCGTATGCCCAGTTATAGATCGCCGTACGCGCGCCGCCGATGTGGAGGCTACCCGTAGGCGAGGGAGCAAAACGAACACGGATTGCCTTGTTTGGCGGTGCCGTAGGTTGGACAGGTTGAGAGCTCATATGAGAGATCCTTTCAGAGGAGCAGAAGAATAACCACCATATTATAAACGACGCAGTCTGATCTCTAATTTGTCATCAAAAATAGCATAATTATGAGTTGCAGACGTCTCAGTTTGATTATCAATCCGCCCGCCAGCATCATGAGCGATAAAGGCGCCAAGGGCAACTCCACCTCGAAATCCCACGATAAGCGCATCGGTTCCAGCGCGCATATAAACACCGGTAAATCTGCCGCCATATGCGAACAAGCCGGTAAGAACGTTATAGGGGATGAGAGCTTTTGGTTCAAACGAACTTTCATCTGTTAAACGGGCTGCATCCTCCAGCGTGGAGAATAAGGGGTTGCCATGTGCATCAAAAGGAACAGGTCGCGTATTCGGAGCAGTATATTGATGGCAATACTCCTGCAACACATATCCTTTAGCAGACGAATCAACAAGCAATTGCTGCCATTGGGTAGCAGAATGATTCTGGCCGGCGTAGACGCCTTTTGTTCCATATCCGTCGACCGGTTTGATGATGAAGGCATCCTTATTATCAGCCGCACCGCAGGCCTCAACTGCCTCTGGAATTAAATCTGTCGTAAAGGGAACATGATCTTTAATGAAGGAGCGCTGTTCGTCGGTAAGAAACGCAAGCGTCATAGGATGATGGAGCATACGGAAAGAAGTCTTGCTGTGGGCTACCTGAGTCTTAAACCCGCCGATAAGACAAACGGATCTATCGCGTGCTGCAGCGATAAGGGCGATGGCTCCCTTGGCGTGCTTTACATCCACAAGGAAGCCAGGGGTTACTGTATCTCTCGTGCCAGGAGCCACGAGATCTTCCATGATGTCAGAAGTCACGGCCCGCCGGTAGATGGTGTCAATCCGGAGAGGTGTTTGATGATATGGATGAGTTGGATCGACGTCAACTCCGTACAAAACCTCGTCATGGTAGGATAGAGAGGACATATCGCAGATAAGGCAACGATATCCTTGTCTTACAAAACGTTCGCGGAATTCTCTCAGCTCATGGATGGTGGTCTTGTCCATGTAATCGACGATTGCGATAACAGGATCGGTAGGTTTGGGCGCACACGGGGTTTTTCGAGCAAAGTCTTCGTATATCCTGCCAAACTCCTCAACCCAGGGGTCAAAGAGTTCCTGTGGGTACAGATTAAGCCCCTCAGTGCTTCTGAGGGCTTCTGAGGCTGTCTGGAAGGTATTACTCAATGCAAGAGCGTTACAGATCTCCCTATCTTCGTTCATGGCGCTGGAGCCATCGGTATTAAACTCACAGAACTTGAAATCACCCGACTCAAGATCGCAGAATATGTCAATGCGGGCAATAGGAATCGTACATTCATAACCGGTAGGAAGCAAAATGAGATACTCCAACAGCGGCGAGAACCTGAAAAGCTTGCGATACTCAGCATCCACGCAGAATCGTTCGGTAATCGCCTCAAGAATCCCGTAGGTGGTATCGGTTATCCGCTTAAAGTAACAGAGCTCTTGTGTGCTATAGATCTGGGGGATAAAACCCATCGTGATGACCTCGCCATGATAAACGGCAGTGGAACTATCAAGATAGGACTGAGAGGCAAGTCGCCCGCTTACATCACCGTCAAGTGATTCAAAGATCGATTGGTAAAGCTTGCGGCACCGAGGGCCAAGCTCATCCATCAGATCTCCCGAGGCGTTGCAATCGCCAGGTCGAGAAGTGTCGTGCGTTGTTTGACCAGATCGGCAAGCGGTTGTAAATAGCGGTGCTCATCAGCCTTCAGGCCGGCATACGCAAAGGTGATGAGCTCATCGAGCCACTCAGTTGAAGGCCTTTGGTACACGATGGCATCAAATCCGTCGGTACGTAGCGCTGTTTTTGCAAAGGCAATAGCGGCAGGATCAAGATACGCAAAGCGGCTCGCATAGTGCTCAAGCGCATCCTCGTTATAAAAGACTCCTTTGATCAACGCCACGAAAGCCAAGCTATACGCAATTGGCAACGAATCAGCCTGGCGGATCTCGATATAACGTTTAAGGCGAGCATCGTAAAAGACGAGCGAAAGCACGTGCTCGATCGTAATGCGATCAAGCGCCTGGTGGGCAAGGACTTGCGAAAACGGCGCGAACCCCTGATACATCGTAGCATCACAATCGGATGCATGCGTAAATACCGCTGGAACTTGTAACAAAGCCTCTGCGTAGGATACAAACCCAAAATCATCATCAAATAAAACAGAAGGCGTCAGACATCGATGCGGATCGCAGTCATCCCAGGTGACCATGCGTGCCATTCGCTGTGGGGTTGAAGCTTTGGTAACCCCTACTCCCTCAAAGACAGGAGTGTTATCGGTAATAAACGAAAAGAAAGGCCCAAGCGCATGAGCGATGCGGAGTTTTTGTACCGCGTCTGCTTCGCTGGAAAAATCCACGCTTGCCTGCAAGGCTGCGGTCGCGCGCATCATACAGATACCATGCTTGCCGGTCTGTTCAAAATACCTTGCCATATGATGGTAGCGATCCTTAGGTATCAAGGGTATCTCTGTTGCACGGGCTGTTGGATGATAACCAAAAGCGACGAGTTCATAACCCATTTCATCGAGAATGGGATCGATCTGCTTGCGAAATAGAAGGTATTGCTCTTCAAGATCAGCAAGTGAAGGTGAAGGCCCAATGCTGATCTCCAGTTGCGCGCCTGGCTCAAGAGAAATCGCAGCAAGGTCACGGGAAAGACCGATAAGGCTAGAGGAGAAATCCGAGTGCTGCTCGTAGATGCGTTCATCAAAGAAAGCAGAGAGCCTTAATAAGACCTCGTCGATTCCTAAAATACCCGTAATCGGGTCGCTTGCATAGGGCACAAACGCGTTCGTATCTTTCATTACGACGAAATGTTCAAGTTCAAAGCCCATGTTCCTGCTGGTATCAGGAGTTGAGCCTTGCGCCAAGTACGAAGCGATCGAGAGCGAACGCGTATCAAAGGTGTTGATATCCATATCACGAATTGTACCCCTAAAACTCCTCTCGTGTGAGATTTATAAAGCATGAACAGGCTGATAGGGCGTATACCGTGCATTGTGAACGTTGAACGTATGTTATCTGCACTACAGCTGCTAACTGGTACAATCTAAGTTGTGATAAACAAGCAGCCTAACGACGTTTCATGAGCGCAATAGCACAATTTGCACATTTGAAACAATATGGAACCGTACTATTGCTTTCATGAGCGCAAAAGCTGAATGACTGCCATCGACGCAAAGGAGGACGACCTTGAGTAACACATTCGTATTCACCTCAGAAAGCGTAACAGAGGGCCATCCCGACAAGATATGCGATCAGATAGCAGATGCTATCCTGGACGCAATACTGAGCAAGGAGGCTGCGCTTGAAGCCGATGGATATATTTCTCAGGATGGTGGGAAAGCATGTCTATCAAACGTGCGTTCTGCAGTTGAGGCTATGGCGACTGAAGGGCAGGTTTTCCTTGCTGGAGAGATACGCACGCAAGCTTATGTAGATATTGACGCGACTGTACGAGAGGTCGTCAAGAGCATAGGTTATGACGATCCTGACCTTGGCTTCCACTATCGTTCCATAGGCGTATCCAACTCGATTCATGAGCAGAGTATAGACATCGCTCGCGGCGTCGACGAGTCTTTTGAAGCTCAACACACAGACGTCGACAGCGACGCCGCGTGCGATGACGACCCTTATGAAAGAATCGGTGCAGGCGACCAGGGTATGGTCTTTGGGTATGCCTGCACAGAGACGCCGACGTTGATGCCGCTGCCGATATTCCTCGCGCATCGGCTTGCAGAAAAACTCACAGAGGTGCGCAAGAGCGGACGATTGACCTATCTGCGTCCTGATGGCAAGACACAGGTCAGTGTGCGCTATGAGAATGACGAGCCAAAAAATGTTACAACCGTACTGATTTCAACCCAACACGAAGCCTCGGTGGATGTAGAGACGACCCTGCGTTTGGGGCTTATAAAGGAAGTCATCGAGCCGGTGTTTACGCAGTGGGGGATCGATTGGGACGGAGCTGATGTATACGTCAACCCGACTGGTCGATTTGTCATCGGCGGCCCTGCGGGTGATACCGGCCTTACAGGCCGTAAGCTCATCGTCGATACCTATGGCGGTATGGCACGCCATGGCGGCGGGTCATTTTCAGGCAAAGATGCAACAAAGGTCGACAGATCAGCTACCTATGCCGCACGTTGGGTTGCAAAAAACATCGTTGCCGCAGGCTTGGCAAGACGCTGCGAGGTACAGATCGCATACGGCATCGGTATTGCAAAGCCTCTATCGCTGATGATTGAGACCTTTGGTACCAACACGGTTCCTATCGAAAAGATCGAAGCAGCGGTGCGCATGGTATTTGATCTACGTCCTGCTGCAATAATTCACAATCTTAAGCTGAGGCGACCAGTCTTCCGTTTGACGTCCAATTACGGGCATTTTGGACGTGAGCTTGAGGAATTCACCTGGGAAAAGACCGACAAGGTTCTTGCCTTGCGGGAGGCTGTACAGTAAGGGCTTCGTGTATGATAAGCGCCCGTTTATCGAGAATAAGAATTCTGAAAGTCGCGTTGATCGCGCTGCTGCTGTTTGCATGCGTATCCATTACTATCACGTCAACAGCTTGCATGCAGACTGCCTGGAAAACACTGGAGAGAGAAGCCGACGGGACAACGCACAGCGATGGGCTCAGAGTACTTGCATCGATATTTGCCCCCTATGATTTTGCGCGTGAGATACTGGGCGGCATTGGCGAGGTGCGTATGCTCGTACCGCCTGGCGTAGAAGTGCACTCATTTGAGCCTACGGCCCGCGATATCATCGCATTACAACAATCAGACGTCTTCGTCTATGTCGGCGGCGAGTCCGATGAATGGATAGAGCGCATCCTTGAGTCTATGGACACTTCAAAAATCAGGCTCATACGACTTGTCGACTGTGTCGACCTGCTTGACGAGATTGAATTCGATGCGCAATCAGACCCTCATAAAGACAATTCATTCGACGAGCATGTATGGACAAATCCGCTCAATGCAATACGCATCGTCCAACAATTAGTTTCGGTATTCTCAACAGCCGATGCTGATCATGCTGATGTGTATTATCGAAATGGCGTTGCTTACAGCGCAAAGCTCGAGGCGCTCGATAGCCGTTTTCGGGATATTGTTGCTACCTCGAATCGCACGACTCTGGTATTTGGCGACCGTTTTCCGTTCAGGTATTTTGCAGATGAATATGGTCTTGCAAGCTATGCCGCATTCCCGGGATGCTCTACGGCAACTGAGGTAAGCGCGAAGACTATGTCATTGCTCATCGATACGATACGTGCTCAGTCTATACCCGTGGTATTCTATGTGGAAGGTCCATCTCATCGGATTGCTGAAGCCATTTGCGAAGAAACCGGAGCTGTAGCCTTGCTACTTCATGCGTGCCATACTATCTCTAAGGATGATTTTGCATCAGGTGTTACCTACATCGACCTCATGGAGGCAAACGCTGAAAATCTTTCGCGAGCGTTAAGGTAGAGGAAAAGGAATCGTGGACAAAAGAACTTATACTCCTCATAGGTCACAACAGAGCTTCGTGTGATAGGTATATACGATGGTTCCCATTATCAGCTGCAAAAACGTCTCGTTTTCATATGAAGGAAAAACAGTCGTTGCCGATGTAGACTTTGCTATCGAGCAAGGTGATTATCTTTGTGTTGTGGGAGAGAACGGAAGCGGCAAGAGCACGCTGATAAAAGGGATAATCGGTCTCAAACAGGCTGCTGCTGGACGAATCGAAAGAGCAGAAGGGCTCAACCGAACGGCGATAGGATACCTCCCTCAGCAGAGTTTAATACAACGGAGTTTTCCTACCAGTGTTATGGAAATAGTACTATCAGGACGCCTCGGATCAAAACGCTTCATCTCCTTCTACACAAAAAACGATCGCGTAATAGCTGCCCGAGTTCTGGAAAAACTAGGTTTGCTGGAACTGGCTTCATCTTCTTTTGGAGAGCTTTCTGGAGGGCAGCAACAACGTGTGCTGCTCGCAAGGGCATTGGCAGCCTCTCCCGACAAACTCAAGCTGCTTATTCTTGACGAACCGATGAATGGACTTGACCCCCATATCAAACAGGAGCTCTATGAAGTCATCAAGCGACTCAACGAGGATGGACTAACCATAATAATGGCGACCCATGACGTTAATACAGCGGTCTCATATGCGAGCAAGATGCTTCTTTTAGACGAGAAGCAGGAATTCTTTGGTACGGCACATGACTTTCAACATACCGGGCTCGGGCGCGAGCTCATGAGGGATTCCTGTGGCGGACATTGCGCGATATGTGGTCTGGCGGTGGATGAGCCATGATTGCTACCCTCCACATCCACTCCTATCAAATGATGGGTATGGATTCCTCAATTGGCTCCATGGGAAGCCTTGTTGATACCCTTCTTCTCATGCTGAGTTATACCTTTTTACAACGAGCTCTTATCGTCGGGCTTCTCGTTTCGATATGCTCGTCGTTGCTTGGGGTGAGTATGGTGCTGAAGCGTTTTGCGATGATAGGGGATGGGCTTGCCCACGTAGGATTCGGTTCTCTGGCCGTTGCGACGGCGTTTAACGCTGCGCCGCTTGCTGTCTCTTTGCCAGTAACAGTTATCGCTGCATTCGTTTTGCTGAGACTGTCAGAAAGCGGACGTATAAAAGGTGACGCTGCGATAGCCTTAGTATCTGCAAGCGCTGTTGCAATCGGCGTCTTTGTGATATCGATGACAACAGGAATGAACACCGATGTGGATAATTACCTCTTTGGCTCGATACTTGCGTTAAGGCAAAGCGACGTTGTTCTCAGTGTGGTTTTATGCGTGATAGTACTAGCAGCCTTTATCTTGCTCTACAACAGGATTTACGCAGTGACCTTCGATGAAACCTTTGCGCGTGCTATAGGCGTGCGCACGAGTGTATATACCACACTTCTGGCGATTCTTACTGCTTTAACCATCGTTGTTGGAATGCGTATGGTAGGCGCGTTGCTCATTTCGAGCCTTATTATTTTTCCTGCTTTAAGTTCGATGAATATCTCCAAGCGATTCAAAAGCGTAACGATTCTTGCAGCTGGTATATCAGTTACCTGCTATCTTGTCGGCGTCATCGTTTCGTTTGTATATGGAACCCCAGCAGGCGCAACTATAGTGCTAGTAAATTTAGCAATATTTATTATCTGTTGGTTCATACGTTTACTGAATACGCGCGTTCGTTCAAGAGGATAAACCCTTACCCGACAAAGGAGTCTTTGTCGGTTGGCTTGTTTCCGACGTTGCCGCTTGAAGAACTGAACAAGCGCAGGGTGTATTCGTAAAACCTCTCAAAATGCACAGACTCGCTGTCATTCTCAAAGAGCATGATGCCATAAAAGCCTTTAGACCCAAAGAGTAAGTCGTCGCCAAACCAATGCTCGCCATAAGCTTCTTTTATCGTATATGTTCCCGCAGGAAGTTTGATTGTGGATTCTCCCCCTGGATGTATGAACAGCGAGGCAACGTGTGTGTCATTGTTAAACAACTTCAGGTAGAAAGGCAACTCAGAGGCAGTCGCGTCGATTAACAGAGTAACCAATGTAGAACCATAACCTGGGTTACGATATAAGACGCCCTGTTCTGGATAGGCTGCAAGGCAAGACTCAGCACGACTAACCGCATCTGAGTAATTGCCTAGCATCTGAAAACCATAAAAAGCCTGTTCGAGATTTCCAGCCTCAAAGTCACTCATTGCAAGAGCGTACTGGCACTGTGAGGTCTTATCTTTTGAATCAAGGAATTCGATAGCTGCAAGAGAGGAAAACAATCGAAGCGCTTTGTCGTATTTTCGCGACGACAAAAGTAGTTCAGCTTCCTGATAATCAAGATGATTCTGACACTCTTTAACACGCAAAGGAGCGTCGGAAAACTCACCAAGATTTTCGAATGCAGTCTTTGCGGCTACATAGTCTCCGTTTTCAAACAAGGTGATTGCCTCGCGATAAACCCTTTCCTGTATGATGCCAGGAGCAATACTGATATACACAAGCACGCTCACGCCACTGAGTGCGATAACTGCAACAAGACCTATGATGCAAGCGACAATAAGGTTCCTCGTCGACATTCGTCGACGAGGAACCTTTCTATACGGCCTTGGCCTACGTTGCGATTTTCTTGAACGTATCGGCATACATCACCATTCTCGAGTTTTGTATGCCTATTATACCTATTGGCTTGATAGAGGAAATATCAAAGTGATGCTCGTACCGTGGGCGCCAGACTTCGCGTCGTCTCCGTTTTCCGCAGGTGTGCTGCTTAACACCAGATCGGCTCCATGGAAGGATGCGCCATGTTTGACGATGGACAGGCCAAGACCTGTGCCGCCCGTTGTCCGTGAGCGCGTCTTATCAACCCTGAAGAAACGCTCGAAGACATATTCCTGGTCCTTTGGCGCGATTCCGATGCCGGTATCGCTTACACACAAAAGGACTTTCTCGCCAGATTCCTTGATTGAGATCGTCACAGAACCGCCTGTGATGTTATAGCGAATGGCGTTCTCACACAGGTTGTAAATCATACTTGTCAAAAGACTATGCGAACCTGCCACGATAGCAGCGTCCGTTGCATCAAGATGGAAACTCACGTTGCTCTGGTCGGCAAATGGCGTAAGGCGGTAGATGCAATCAGACACAATATCGCGCAGGTCGATACGCTCAATACGCTCCAGGTAGTTCTGCTTTGGATCAGACTCATCCAGCTGAGAGACTACCAGGATATCTTCAACAAGCTCCCTCATACGCTCAGCCTCGCTATAGATCAGCTCCGAGAAATGCCTCGTATCCTCTGGACGTGCATAGCCGTTTTTCATGAGCTCAGCATAACCAGAAATAACGGTAAGAGGAGTCTTGAGCTCATGCGAGACATTCGTTGCAAACTCGCGCCGGGTCGCAAGGTTATCCCTGGACTGCCGTACGATATGGTGTCTTTGTTTGTCCATACGCTCTAAAAGTGGAACGATTTCCTCATAGACAGTGTTATTGAGCGGCGTTTCGAGGTTAATCGTCAGCAGGGGAGCAGTGATTCGACGGGCGATGAAACGGGCAAGAAGCAAAGCTGCCAATCCAAGCAAGACGACAATGATTATGGCTGGAGCAATAAGGGCGGTAAGCATCGAAAGCGCATTGCGCTGCGTAGAAGCAAGACGGATGACCGTGCCGTCGTCAAGCAGGAGCGCATGATAGTACGTAGTTTCTTTCAAGGTAGTAGAGTAGCGCTGAGAAGACCCTTCGCCCGTATTTATGGCGGCAATGAACTCAGGACGATTGCTATGGTTTTCGCTTGTGACAAGGTCATCCAAACCGCTATCGAAAAGTATCACACCATCACCGTCAATCCAAGTGACCCTTATGTCATTGACCGCGAAAGATTCAAAGAGGGCAAGCTTTGCATAGAAAAGCGATGTGCCTGGAGAAAGAGATGTGCCGTCAGAAGACATGAGGGTTACCGCATCGACCGCTCCGGCGATCATGCTTACCTCTGATCGCAACTCGTTTTGCTTCTCTTTTTGAAGTGTGGTAACGAGGATATATGCTACCACGATGCTGCAGAAAAGCACGGTAATGATTGTTGCAATGAAGAGGATGCGGAATATACGTCCTGCCAGCGAGGGCATAGAAGCTGCGATCTCGTCGATATTGATGGATGACGTATCTTGCTTGTTCAAAACATCTTGTTCAATAACTGACGAAGCCTGAGCTGGCTTTGTGATTTTTTGTTCTGACATGGTTCAGCCCTCATTCCTTACTCGATACCCGACGCCGCGAACTGTTTCGATAATGCTCGCACCTTCTGCAAGCTTTTGTCTAAGAGTCTGTATATGGACGTCAACCGTTCGAGTATTCCCTTCAAAATTCCATCCCCAAACCGATTCAAGCAGATGCTCACGGGTAAACACATAGCCGGTGTTACTCATAAGAAAGCGCAAGAGCTCAAATTCCTTAAATGTCAGATACGTTGCTTTGTCATTTACCATCACTCGGCGCCTGCTTGTCGAAAGCATAACAGACCCGACCCTGATTTCGTCACATGGATGCTCAGAATCCCGATCGCCTCGTCGTAAAAGGGCATTAACACGAGACACGAGCTCCATCATGCCAAATGGTTTGCAGAGATAATCATCGGCGCCACTGTCCAACCCGATTACGACGTCATACTCAGCACTCTTTGCAGTGATCATCATGATGGGGAGGTTTCGCGTTACGTTCTGCGATCTGAGTGTCCTTAAAGTTGTGATACCGTCTTCGCCGGGAAGCATGATATCGAGCAGAACAACATCAGGTAACTGTGTGTTACATGCTGAGTATAGTTCGCGTGACGAAGAGAAGCCCTTGACTTCAAGCCCAGCTTGAGAAAGCGCATAAACCGCAAGATTGCGGATATTCTCATCATCTTCAACATAGTAAATCATGGATATCCTTCATTATCCCAAATACTATCAGTATGTCCGCAAAGCTAAAGCGCTGAATCAACCAAGAAAGGTGCCCTTATAATACCCTGTCATCGAGTATTCTACCCATTCGGCGATGTTGACCGCATGGTCTCCGATGCGTTCGAAGTACTTCGCGATCATCAGACGATCAACTGCCATCTCGCTGAGATCTTCTCTTTGACGGATAAGGGCGATGAGCTCGTTTCGTACGGTGAGGAACAGTTCGTCGACGCGCACATCTTCTTTCATGACAAGTCGAGCGACGCTGTCATCCCTTCGCACAAAGGCGATGATGGCGTTATTGACCATGGTAGTCGTTGCCTCAGCAAGTTCGAACAAATGGCCTACCTCGGTGTTCGCAAGCGGCACCTTGGATTTCTCGACGATAACGCAGATGTCAGCTGCCTGATCGCCGATTCGCTCCATATCGGTAATGAGCTTAAGCGCTGCAGATATTGTTCGCAGATCGCGTGCGACTGGCTGCTGCTGGAGTAGGAGCTTAAGACATAGGGATTCGATATCGCGTTCAATACGGTTTATCTGCTCGTCTGAAGCGATGGTATGGCGCGCTTTGCGCTTATCGTTGTTTAGGAGCGCAAAGGTTGCACCTTTGAGGGCACGCTCTATCAAAGCGCCCATCTTTAATACTTCTTTGTTGAGTATCTCAAGCTGCTCGTCAAAACGTAATCTCGGACTCATAAACCCTCATTGCCTCTCTTATTACTCCCTGCGTTCCTCTTCACCTGTTTTCAACTACAGGATTTTTCGTACTGCTTCGTCTTTTATAGGCATATGCTCTCACTTCATGTGTTTGCTTTATCCAAACCGTCCAGTGATGTAATCCTCTGTGCGTTTGTCCTGAGGAATGGAGAACAGTTTTTCGGTCTTATCAAATTCGACCATGTCTCCTAAGAGGAAAAACGCCGTCTTGTCTGAGATACGGGCTGCCTGCTGCATATTATGTGTGACAATGATAATGGTGTAGCGTTCCTTCAGCTCAACGGCCAGATCTTCGATTT
Organism: Coriobacteriia bacterium; assembly: GCA_009781535.1. Classification (GTDB taxonomy): domain Bacteria; phylum Actinomycetota; class Coriobacteriia; order Coriobacteriales; family UBA8131; genus WRHU01. The sequence goes on from WQXX01000003.1 coordinate 14,445, forward strand.
TTGCGGTTGAGATGGGATCGAGCGCAGACGTCGGCTCGTCCATAAGCAGTACTTCTGGCTCAACAGCCAGAGCACGTGCGATACAAAGGCGCTGCTGCTGACCGCCCGACAAACCGAGGGCATTGCGTTTCATACGATCCTTAAGCTCATCAAAGATAGCAGCGTCTCGTAGTGATTTCTCTACGATTTCATCGAGATGGGCTTTCTTCTTAACGCCATGCGTGCGCGGGCCAAATGCAACGTTGTCATAAACGCTCATGGGGAAGGGATTCGGTTTCTGGAATACCATGCCAACACGCTTACGGAGCATGTTGACGTCCATTGAACGTGCGTAGATATTCTCGCCGTCGAGTTCTATGGTTCCGGTGATGCGGCAGCCTTCCACAAGATCATTCATGCGATTCAAGGTCTTGAGGAGTGTTGATTTTCCACAACCCGACGGACCGATCAGAGCGGTAATCTCATTGCTGAGGATATCCATGTTAACGCTGTAAAGCGCCTGGAAGGTGTCGTAGAACAAATCAAGGTTGCGTATCTTGAATTTGACAACCTGTGCAGGGTTGGGAGGTGGGCTATCGGCAGCAATAATGACCGGCGTAAGGGCTCCGACACCACCTTGAGCAGCAGGTGAGGAAACACCGATCAGGGAGTCACTCGACGAGGACGTTTGTGCTGCATTAGCTGAAGCAGCCAATAGAGCAGTTAACGTATTCATCGTAGTAGATGCGGCGGTAGTTGTTGTATCAGGCATTTTTCTTCCCTCTGGTCAGTCTACGAGCTATTAATGCAGAAAGCGTATTGATCAGCAGTACGATTAACAGTAACACAACTGCCGTTGCGTATGTCTTCTCGATATGAAGGCCTTCACTTGCAAGAACGTACATATGAACGCTTAAAGTCCTTGTCGAATCCATAACGCTTGACGGTATCTCAGCAACTGTTCCGGCGGTGTAGATAAGGGCGGCGCTCTCTCCGACAATACGTCCAATACCAAGGATGATACCGGCAAGAATACCAGGCATGGCTGAGGGGAGAAGTATGCGGAATACTGTGCGCAGCCTGCCCGATCCTAAACCAAAGCTTCCTTCGCGATAGGTGTCCGGAACAGCTTTGAGCGCCTCCTCGGTTGTGCGCATGATGATGGGAAGGATCATGATAGCAAGTGTAAAACCACCGGCCAAAAGGCTGAAACGCCATCCGAGAGCTGTCACAAAAAAGAGGAGTCCGAAAAGACCATACACGATTGAGGGGATGCCGGTAAGCGTTTCGGCGGTGATGCGGATAACACCAACTAGCTTGTTTCCTCGCCCCGTGTACTCGATAAGGTAAATGGCGGAACAAATCCCGAGAGGAACCGCAATGACAAGGCTTAGAGCAGTCATGAGAAGCGTATTGATAAGCGCCGGCATGAGCGAAACGTTAACAGAATTGTATTCAAAGGCGAAGAGGTCAAGTGAGATATTGGGGACGCCCATGATGAGGATATAAGCAACAATAAACACAAGCACCGCGACGGAAAAGAAGGCTCCGAGATAAACAAGAGCTCTTTGTATGAGCCCATTGATACGTGACCGGTTCTTACGCTTACGAAGACTCGCTTCGATGTATGAAAGTGGCGTTTGCCCCACAACTTCAGCTGGCTTTGTCATAGCTTTGCCCTCCGTTTCAGGATACCGAAGAGCAGGTTTATGAGAAGTATGAAGACAAAGAGCACGACGGCAGTAGCGATAAGAGCACCGCGATGAAGGTCAGCTGCATAACCCATTTCCAAGACAATGTTGCCAGTAAGAGTCCGCACGCCCGAGAGGATGCTATCGGGCAACCATACCTGATTACCGACAATCATGACGACAGCCATAGTCTCTCCGATGGCGCGACCCACGCCAAGGATGATTGAGGCCATCACGCCTGATATGGCAGCTGGTAACACAACGCTGAAGACACATCGCTCGTGATTGGCGCCCAAAGCCAAAGCGCCTTCATAGTAATGGTTTGGTACGGCGTCAAGAGCAGCTTTTGAGACGGTAACAATAGTTGGTAAGATCATAATCCCAAGAATAATTGAAGCCGTCAGGATACTCATACCTTGGACGTAAAACACTTGCCTGACAAGAGGGACAAGCAAGACAAGACCGAAGAAACCGTAGACGACCGAGGGAATCCCTGCGAGTAGTTCAACGCCAGGCAAGATGATCTTTGCCAATCGGCGCGATGCAAAACGAGAGAGGTACAAGGCGCATAGTAAGCCAAGCGGCACGCCAATGATAAGTGCGCCAGCAGTAACATATAAGCTACCGACGATCATCGCAAGTATGCCGAATTCATCTGAAGAGGGGCGCCAGGTAGTTGTGAAAAGAAACTTGAATACACCGATTTCAGCAATAGCTGGGATACCATAGATGAAAAGGAAGACGCAGATCAAAGCAACAGCAAGTATGCATATGCAAGCTGCAATAGCAAAAACAACGTGCGCTAGCTTCTCGCGTAGCGCACTTGCATGTTTTCTTAGACTTTTTTTTCTCAAGGCCGCTCCTACCATTTACAAAGAATCATTCTATAGAGCTGTCATTTACATATGATAAATCAGCCCAATTCTTTATGTCACCAAGGAAGATGGCTCTTATCTGTTCTTTGGACAAACTATCTATGCTGCAATCATTGTTTACGATGACAGCAATACCGTCGAGGGCAATCTTGGTTGCCTTGAGGCCGCCAGAAAGTTCAGTATCCTTTAGGTCTCGAGAAGACATGCCAATGTCGCAGATTCCGTTGATGGTATTGCTCATACCGGTCGAGGAATCTGTAGTGTTTAACTCGATACTCACATTCGGATTCAAGAGGGCATAGGCCTCCTTAAGTTTTTCCATGACCGGTGTGACTGATGATGAGCCACCGATGACAACCTTACCACTTGCGCCATTACTGACAAATGGAGAGGCACTGTCGTTTACTGCGATGTAGTTGCTATCAGTGACAACTTTCTGTCCTTCTTTGCTCATAATGAAATTTATGAAATCCTGTGTCTGCTGGTTAAGGTCTCCATTGGTTGCAATGAGGAAGGGGCGTGAGATTGTGTAACTGCCATTCTTAACATTTTCAGGAGTTGCCTTAACTCCATCGATTTTTAGAGCTTTAACAGTGTTGTTGAGCGAGCCGAGGGAGATATACCCGATTGCATTTAAATCGCCTGCAATCGTTGTCATCATGACAGACGTTGAGTTTGTAGTAACAGCGCTAAGCGCAATTCCATCAACTTTTTTACCATAAGTATTAATGGTATAGACTTCAAACAATTCTACGAATGCGGTGCGCGTACCCGATCCGTCCTCACGTGCTATCACATGGATACCTCCTCTTTCGCCGAAGCATCCAACAAGGCTTGACAGAGCAAGGATAGCAGTCATTGCAAACGTAATAATCTTAATCAAATTCTTTTTCAAAGATGCTCCTTTATATAAGCTTAAATGCTGTTTCTTTGTATGTACATATGATAGAAACAAAGTACCAAGCGCTCGTTGGATAAACGTAATAGATTTGTAAAATTTGTTTGTTTAGAGAAATCTCTTTGCAAATAGTGTCTGGCTTCGAATCCCCTCAAATCAACCAACAAAAATAACCCTGCAAGCAGGGTTACAGTTGTTGGTGGAGCCAACGAGGGGATTCGATGCGATTTTGAAAAACAAAATCGCATGTCCTTGTTCACTCCGTTCACTTCGGACACTCGGCTGCAAACGTGCCACAGGCACGTTTGCGACGCCTCGTCCCATGTCTGGCTTCGAATCCCCTCAGTAAACCAACAAAAAAAACCCTGCAAGCAGGGTTACAGTTGTTGGTGGAGCCAACGAGGGGATTCGAACCCCTGACCTGCTGATTACGAATCAGCTGCTCTACCGGCTGAGCTACGTTGGCGTCAGGTTTGCGCCTTATGTAAGGCAGAGGCAGTATACCAAAATGGAGCTTTATGTGTACCCCAGAGAGTGTATCGGCATCCCATAGAGTGTAAAGACCGTTTTGGATACTGCTTTGAATAGTGGTACGGTTATGCTCTCAAGGAGTCAATAAGGGAAACAAGATCGGCAACGGTTTCGATAGCTCCGGCTTGCTCAGGATTGACTTCGACCTTAAACTCCTCTTCAAGCATCATGATTATCTCAACGGCATCCAAGGAATCAGCCTCAAAATCCTCTTTGAGTCTCGATTCAAGAGCTACAATATTCTCATCAATGCTTAAACCTTCAACTAGTACTCGGCGAACGACTTCAAATGTTGATTCTGCCATTTCCTCCGTTATCCTTTCTGTCAACAAATCTTGATATACTCTTGCTGGCATAATACTGTCACACAAAACTGATAATGGCAAGGGAGATTCAATGGATGATTTGGTATTGTATTACTCACCAACATGCCCATATTCTCAGAAAGTGCTTCGCTTTCTTCAAAATGAGGGGATAAGTCTGACTTTGGCAAGCACGCTGGAGTTCAGCAATCAACAGCGGCTTATTGAGGCCGGTGGAAAATACCAGGTACCCTGTCTCTTCATCGGCAAGAAGGCATTATATGAATCGAATGACATCATCGACTACCTGAAAGAACGATACTTCTTGAAAAGCGAAGATCCGCAGCTCTTGCAATCAGAAGAGTCACAGCCGGGCTCTAATCCTAAAGAGTCGTGTACAGGACCTCAAGAACTATCAGAAACGGATGAGCCTACCATTCAGACTGCTTCAGAATCCATCTCCCAAGCAAGGTCTGCATTGAGCTCTCAGCCGAGCGAAGAACCGACAGCTCAAGGTGCGCCCTATACTGCATCCCACTTGGAATCAAAACAGAACTATCTCTTCACGCAGGCACAGCACGTGCATCTGAAACAATACCCAAGGGAAACACCACCCCCCTACAAAACTCCCTTTGTTCCAACTGCAAGGCATGCAGGAGTAGATGCAAGACCCGTTAGACGACAAAGACGCTCCTCAGCAAACGGGATATCGTTCCTGATTGGTTTGGTTGGAGTAGTTGTTGGAGCTCTGCTTGCTACGCTCATTCTGTTTTTCGCTACTGGTGGGTTCTCCACATTTAGAGGCCCAGGAACCTATGTTGGCAATGGCCAGAGCCTTACTCCTATAATCATCACCCCACAATCAGAGGATCCGACTCTTGCAGAAGTTGTCGCTTATAAGGTCATGCCTTCGATTGTAAACATCGATGTGTATACAACGACTTCAGGGTCAAGCACCACAACAGATAACGGAAGCCATCCACAGAACGTCTTAAGGCGGTTTGGACTTGGCTCAGGGATCATCATCAGTTCTGATGGATACATACTCACCAATTACCATGTGCTTGAAGGCGGCGATAGGTTCCTCGTAAATATAAACGGCGCGGATCGTCTGGAGGCAACACTGGTCGGTAGCGATCCTCAATCGGACCTCGCTATACTCAAAGTTGACGCGATTGAACTGGTACCTATTGAGATCAGGGATTCATCAGAAGTGCGTGTAGGGGAGTGGGTGATGGCAGTCGGCAGTCCTTTTGGTCTTGAACGATCAGTATCGACCGGTATCGTCTCAGCACTGTTCCGCTCTACAACGCTTGAAAGTACCGACGGAATCAATATCTACGCAAACCTTATCCAGACTGATGCTGCTATCAATCCCGGAAACTCTGGCGGTGCCCTCGTCGACTCCCAAGGGCGCCTCATAGGGGTTACTACCCTTATAAGCTCATCTTCAGGCTCGAATTCGGGGGTTGGGTTTGCGATTCCAAGCAATTACGCAATGAACATTGCAGAACAGATCATGAGCGGAGAGCCAGTCAAACATGCGTTTCTCGGCGTAACTTTGCAGACTGTGAACTCTGTCAATGCAAGTCAGCTTGGAGTCAGTGTTTCCAGCGGTGTATACATTGATTCAGTTGTGCCAGGATCTCCTGCTGATGGCGTAGATATCCGAAGGGGAGACGTTGTTATTGCGTTTAACGGGAAAGCCGTGAACTCCGCAACCGAGCTCATCATTGATGTGCGCGGGCAGCTGGTAGGGGATACGGTGACATTAACGATTGTGCGTGGCATCAGGACATTCGATGTCGTTGTAACCCTCGGCGCTGACACCGACGCTTGATGCTGGAAACTTGAAAATGTTTTTTGATCAATAACCAGTCGAAGGAAAAACTTTTGCTATGTTGAGTTGTTTGCGGTACAATCCTCAAGCGCACATGGGCCCTTAGCTCAACGGTGGAGCAGGGGACTCATAATCCCTTGGTTACAGGTTCGAATCCTGTAGGGCCCACCATTTGCAGGTTGATAATAGTTGTCCCTAAAGGATTCGAAGCCAGACATGGGATTCGAGTGCCCGGAAAACGTACCAGTGATACGTTTTCAGCGAGAATGGGGAGCGCTTGCGCGAACCCCCGGGCAAGGAAGCGTCGCAAAGGTGCCTGTGGCACTTTTACAGCTGAGCGTCCGTAGTGAGCGGAGCGAACTAGGACACGAAACGTAAGCCGGGAAGCGGCGACGCGTTTCTTCGAATCATGTAGGGCCCACCAGCATACTTGCCAGCTGTATGCTATGTGCTATACTAGGCAACCGCGCCAACCGAATTCCTCGGTAGCTCAATGGCAGAGCAATCGGCTGTTAACCGATTTGTTGTAGGTTCGAGCCCTACCCGAGGAGCCAGAATAATCTCGAGCTCACATAACGTGAGCTCGTTTTCGTTTGCAGCTGAGTGGGCTCGAAGCCAGACATGGGGCCCAGCGTAAGCAAAGGTGCCAGTGGCACGTTTGTAGCTGGGCGTCCGTAGTGAGCGGAGCGAACTAGGACACGCGATTTTGCGTTCTTCAAAATCGCATCGAGCCCTACCCGAGGAGCCAGAATATTCTCGAGCTCACAAAACGTGAGCTCGTTTCGTTTAAAATAACCTCGGCCATTCTATTCAACATTCTTGTACATGAATTGGATGATTCTTGAATACCGGAAATGACAATCAGAAGTCAATGGTGCGATGGGTTGCATCATCAATCGACCACACGCTGCTTAAGCCAGAGGCGCAGTCAAAAGACATTATTGTGCTCTGCGAGCAAGCTTGCGCTTGTGGTTTTGCTGCTGTATGCATAAATCCCTGTTACGTCGCTCTCGCAGCATCGATTCTTGCGGACACAGATATCGGTGTATGCACGGTTATCGGGTTTCCGCTCGGTTCAACTTTTACCAGAGTCAAGGTGCTTGAGGCACAGGAGGCGCTTTCATCGGGGGCAACAGAGATTGATATGGTCATGAATATCGCCGCGGCGAAGGATGGACTCTGGGAGTTTGTAGAGCATGACATAAGCGCGGTTGTTGCAGTTGCAAATGAGTTTGGGTTAGAAAAGGGCAAAACGATTCCAGTCAAGGTCATCCTGGAGTGTTGCCTTTTGTCAGATGAAGAAAAGCATCGTGCGTGTCAAGCTGCCGTCGCTGCTGGGGCTGCCTATGTAAAGACTTCGACCGGATTTGCCGCCGGAGGGGCAGTGGTCAAGGATGTTAAGCTGTTGCGCAAATCCGTAGGGCTTTCCTGCGGCGTTAAGGCCTCCGGCGGCATACGTAATGCAAAAGACGCTGTTGCAATGCTACTGGCTGGAGCAGATCGTCTGGGTACTTCTGCTGGTCTTGCCATCATCAACGAGATGATATCTCAAAATGAAGACGAATCCTGCGGTTTCTAAGCGCTTTCAAATCAAAATTGCCCCCTTGTGCCATCGAGGTTGTATGCCGGCCAACGGTAGCGGGATTATATGTTTTTGATCAGATTAGGTGCTGCGAAAGAAGGGGGTGGTGTAAAACTGTGGTATGGTATATGCGCGCAAGGGATTGATCGTAGGTGTAAATGCCGTTGAATGATTCGCTGATTGTTTACTGATTGTTCATCAAGATTAGCCATTTCGTTTTTTGAGGTGATTCATGTATTAATCCGGTTGTAATAATCATGGGGCACTCGTCGATTGACTATTGATTCAGAATCATAATCCTAACTTGGCATTGAAGGCTTACCCGCGTTGTGAAGATCTCTTAAGGTAACTCGATCACTTTCTTTTTATCCTGTCTGTATCAGAATAGACTACATCTAGCTCTTGTCAAATGATGTGTCAGACTCAAGTAAGAAAGGCCAGGCTTGGTGTTTGAGGGTTGTTCACGCAGGCTTACTTCTGCGCAAAGACTCAGTAATGCCCCTTGCATGCATAAATCTCTATCCTGTTATCGACGATTGCAAAGACAAGCCGATTTACATCATCAATACGCACACTCCACCATCCAGAAAGATCCCCTTTGAGCGGTTCTGGTTTCCCGAAGCCCTCATATCCGTTACGTTCGATGTCTTTGATGAGCACGTTAATCCTGCGCAGCGTTTTCTTGTCTTGTGTTTGCCAATACTCATAGTCCTTCCACGCTGATTCATGCCATAGCTTTAACATCTATCCCTCTATCAGATCGCGTATCACTATATTACGCCCCGCATCTACGTCTGCCTTCACTTTAAGCAAATGCCTGATGTTCCCTTCGCTGTAAAAGGGGTCTGTATCTTGTAGCTTGATGACAAAAGGTATACCGCCTTCTCGAACTGATTGCCGTACAAAAATACTGACAGCTGTAGAGAAGTTCAAGCCTAGCTCACCGAAAAGCCTCTCCCCTTCTTCTTTGAGCGCGTCATCGATTCTGATATTGACTTGTGCCATGGCAACTACTCCTTTCTGCGCTGTATGTATAGCATATCCTATACATTGTCTATGTATTCTATCAGTTTGGAGGTTTTCTGTATAGAACACCGCGCCACTTCGTAAAATCACATGAACCATAGTTTTGCACTGCAACAACTTTTCCAGCATACAAGGAGTTGACCCACAACCAGTGGTTCATTCCTACAAAATGCCCTGTCGTCACAAACCCCGTATTTCCAAACCTTTTTCCTCTATACCCTATCGAGGCTCCATCAGCAGCAATAGCAACTGCTGTAGTTTTCGCGCTAGGATTTAGGTCAATCATCGGAACAGGCACGCTGTTACTGTTCTCAAATCTGATTATCTCAGAGGTGGGGATTTGTTTCCTAAAAAGACTCGCGTTTTCTTCGTCCAGGTCGAATATCTCTACAACAACGCAATTCTCTTCTTCCGACAATCGGTGGCCTGCCCAACAGTCAAACTCCTTAGTTTGAGCTTTTTTATAAAAAAGCTCGTTCAGCATATTCATTGTGTGATTAAGTTCATCATATGAGTATCTGGCGTCCAGCACTCTAAAATCCTCTGCTCCTGTTGCTTTCGTGATTTCTTGAAAAGCCCTTCTTTTTTGTGAAGCGTTTCCTTTGATACGAATGTTCAAGTGCCCGTCATCGTCAATAAAAGCGCCTCCATAATAGTCCGGGTAAACAAGCTCTTTAGTTCCAACGCTTTCGTATGAAGTCATCAGTCTATAATAGTCAGCAGCAGATCGCTCTTGCCTTTTTAGCAAGAGGTCGCCATCCGTCTGGGCACTGAATGGCCAAAAGGAGTGCCGGGGTATGTCGAGATGGACACGGTTGCCCATTGCGGCGAGTCGACGCGCGGGCAATACGTCGTGACACTTGATGTCACCGACATAGAGACACAGTGGTCAGAGCAGCGTGCCTGTCTGAACAAAGCGGAAAAGCATGTCTTTGCCGAGGTCAAAGAGGTACGCTTGCGCCTGCTGTTCAAACTGCTCGGGGCTGACACCGATGGCGGCGGCGAGTTCATCAACAACCATATGTTCAGGTACTGCAAGGAACAGAAGATAGTGTTCACGCGCGGGCGTCCCTACAAGAAAAACGACGGCTGCCATATCGAGCAGAAGAACTGGTCTATCGTGCGCCAGACAGTGGGCTATGGCCGTTTCGAGACCCAAAGGGAGTGTGACCTGCTCAACATGGTCTACGACTACGTGCGTCTCATCAACAACTTCTTCATGCCTTCCCAAAGGCTTGGGTCAAAGACGCGCGACGGGGGCCGGGTGGTACGCAAGATGGA
>WQXX01000004.1 GCA_009781535.1 Coriobacteriia bacterium
CTTCCATCGTGCCAAAACGGTCATAATGCGCGCGTTTGTTCCCGTCGCTTAAAACGTCGTAGGCTTGGTTGAGCTCTTTGAATCGCTCCTCGGCGTCAGGCGCCTTGTTGACATCTGGATGCAACTCACGAGCCCTCTTGTAGAAGGCTTTTTTTATCTCTACATCGTTCGCATCTTTTGATACGCCGAGCAGGTCGTAATAGTTAATTGCCAAGAGTGCCCTTTCCGTTCGCCTTACCTGTGGTTTTTCTTTCCGTTATAAGCTGCCAGACAGTAATCTGCTCCACGTCATATACCATCGATTACCTTCAGCAATTGTTGATAACAGCGCTTAATGCGCCAATAGCCTTGCGGTAATCCATCCTTGTCGGACCGAACAATGCAATCACGCCAGTGTATTCGCCAAGTACCACGCGTGACGCCACCATCGAAAACGAGAACAGTTGCGAATCCTCATGCTCGGTTCCAATGCGTATATGGAGGCCATGCGTGTTCTTATCATCCTTAAGGATCGAGATCAGATCGCCTTGGCTTTCGAGCAGTTGGATTAATGGAAGAGCCGCAGCTGTTGTTCTGAATTCAGGCTGCATCATAAGCATAGGCAAACCGCGATGATAGATCGTTGAGCTTATCTTTGGGATCCATGCTACAGCAAGGCAACTCACATAATCTGATAAGAAACCAAGAATGTCTGTGATGGATCGCGTATCATCGAGGATATCCTTTTTATTTGGTAAATGGGAGCTTCTTGAAGTTGGCTGAAGGAATTCCTGCGTGCGATGTGTTGCGCCTGATAGGCTTTTGATCTGTGGCTGAGCTTGTGTATTGGAAAAGAGCTGCGTCGTCCCAGGATACAGGAGCAAGCTGTTCACAAAACTGCGATACCCAATATTCGTAGGGATGCGGCCCGCCGATGTGTGAGGCGATATGACGTACCCACGATCCTCAAGCCACATGAGCTCGCTGCGGACAGTTGCAGAGGAGACGTCGACAAAATACCGGTTAACCAGCTGTTTTGATCCAACAGGATGAGCTGATTCGATATACTCGTTGACAAGCGCCTGTAATACGTTTTGTCTGCGCGGTGAGAACGTAGCGACTCCTTTATTCAACATCAAAACGGCATACCTAACGTCATAGTGCCAAAAATGGCAACAAATAATGGTATCAGTGTTATGCAGGTAATACCTGCATTTTTTACTCTCCTGACACTATCGTCACTGAATCGTCACAGTGCTCTTCCAACGCCCATATACGTCCGAATATTTCGTTTCCGAGTAGCCAGCCTTTGTTGGTCGGCATATAGTGCGTCGCTGTTTTATCGACAAGTTCAAGTTCAGCAAGCTCGCATAGGGTTCTTTGCAGGTGATACGACAGTTTGGGATAGTTCAAGGCAAGTGTTTCCAGGTGTGCGTGCGGTATTCCTTGGACAAGACGCATGCCAAGCATGATGTCTTCCAACGCTGCCTGCTGCGGTGAGAGCCTCTCGATCACCTTTCCTTCCAGGAGACGTTCACGCGCGAGCGTTGATGAATGAATCCTCATGCCTGCCGCGTGATGCCCCAACCCAAGATACGGAAGGCCGGTCCAGTACGCGATGTTATGGCGACAGTTATAATCAGGAGCGCTACAAGGGCAATTCTCTTTCTTGTCCTCTTGCATATCCTCCTGAATCCGGGCATATGAGGCTACCTCATATCGGACAACCCCCGCTTGCGCAAGCCTATCCTGTGCAAACAGCATCATCTCAGCCTGTAGATCCTCGTCTGGTTGTGCAAGCAGTCCTGACTTGATGGCTTGAGCAAGCGGGGTTGTATCCTCGATTGTGAGAGGATAGATGCTGATATGCGTGATATCGTGCGACAAAGCCGCATCAAGTGTTTTTGCCCATGAAACCATGTCCTGACCAGGGATCCCGCATATGAGGTCTATCGATACGTTGCTGCATCGCTCCAGAACAGTATCTATCGCCTCGTGAGCCTTTTGAGAGTCATGGACACGTCCCATAGTCACAAGCTCAGAATCGATAAAACTCTGTACTCCTAGCGAGAAACGGTTGACGCCAAGTGCGAATACATCTCGAACAAGCGAAGACGTAAGCGATTCAGGATTGCACTCAAGCGTGAATTCTATCCCAGAGTGCAGGTTCATCGAAACAGATAATGTGTATATGAGGTTAACAAGCCGCCGCGCGCCGATATGGCTGGGCGTACCGCCTCCGAGGTAGATCGACTTGATCTGACCGAGCAACCCCCCGCGCGCGGCGGCTCGAATCTCAAGAACCAGGGATTCGATATAAGCATCGATAAGCGGAGAGTCCGTATCTATCGCCTCAGTAGGAAAATCGCAATAGTGGCAACGGGCCTTGCAAAACGGTATATGGATATAGAGCGCCTGATAGGGCTCAAAAGTTTCAGGGTTTTTGAATTCAGACGCTACGCCCACTGGAGTACCTCATCAAGCAGGAACCGGTAGTCGTCCAATGTCGTGCAGGTATTCAAAGAGCGCCTGAGCGATGCTGCATGTGGCGTGCCTTTGAAATACCAGGCGATATGACGACGCATGCTCACAAGCTTGTCTGGATCCAGATCGTTCAGGCGCTCAGCATGTTCAAGAGATACCGCAACGCGATCCTTAATACTGGGATAAGCACACCCAGAAGCGTATTGAGAAAAGATCCAAGGATTACCCTGTGCACCACGGGCAACCAAAACGCCTGCCGCCCCTCGAGAAAAGTAATCCTCGATGTCCGAACAGGAGAAAACATCCCCGCTTGCAATAACCGGGATACTCACCGCGGCAGAGACCCTGTTAATGACTTCGCGGTCAGAGGTGCCATGATAGAACTGTAAAGCGGTCCGACCATGGATGGTCATTGCGGCAACACCAGCGCTTTGCGCCATGAGGGCGAATTCAACAGCTGTGTCTTCCTCAAGCCCATACCCCTTACGGAACTTGACCGTTACCGGGATATCGACAGCTTTTACCGCAGATTCAAGTATCTTAAACGCGAGCTCTGGCGTCCTCATCAGAGCAGCGCCGTCACCTTTACGTGCAACTTTTCGAGCCGGGCAAGCCATGTTTACATCTATTAATGCCAGGACATCGCCAAATCGCTCCATAAGCCTGGTTGATATACGAGCAATGGTATCAGGATCATTCCCAAAGAGTTGGACAGCAAAGGGAGCCTCATCTTCAAAGAACTCAAGCATCCTGTCTGTCTTAGGGTTTGCATACATTAGGCCCTTTGAGCTTATCATCTCGGTATAGGTCAAGGAAGCGCCCAGGCGCTTGCAGATCGAACGGAATGACGGGTCATTGACTCCTGCCATCGGCGCAAGCATAACAGGCCTACTGGCAAAGAAACGCGAGCAGTCGAATGTATTATTCATCAACCTTGAGAATAGCCATGAAAGCCTCCTGGGGAACCTCAACGCTCCCGATGCTTTTCATACGTTTCTTGCCGGCTTTCTGTTTTTCGAGCAGTTTGCGCTTGCGGGTTATGTCACCGCCATAGCATTTTGCAATGACGTCTTTGCGAAGTGCCTTTACGTTGGTGCGCGCAAGCACACGGCTGCCGATGGCTGCCTGTATCGGCACCTCAAACATCTGACGGGGAATGATCTCCTTGAGTTTCTGGGTGAGTACGCTGCCGCGATCATAAGCCTTGTCTTTGTGGACGATGAAGCTCAATGCATCGATAGGCTTTCCAGAAAGCAGAATCTCGAGCTTTACCAGCTCGGAGGCGCGGTAGTCAAGGAATTCATAATCGAGCGAAGCGTATCCGCGCGTACGGCTCTTTAATTGGTCAAAGTAATCCATGATCAACTCGCTGAGCGGTATCGCCCATTTCATCTCGACCGTGCTTTGGGAAAGGTATTGCATATTATCAAAAACGCCTCGTCGTCCAACGCTCAGGTCCATGACCGCACCGATGTATTCAGGCGGCACGAGGATCGTAGCTTTCAGATAAGGTTCCTCTATCCGTTCGATATAATGGGGTTCGGGCATCTCCTGTGGCGAATGGATCGAAAGCATCTCGCCCTTGGTCGTATAGATGTGGTATTCAACACTCGGTGCTGTTGCGACCAGATCCAAATCGAATTCCCGTTCGAGACGCTCTTTGACGACCTCCATATGCAGCAATCCAAGAAAGCCAACACGAAAGCCAAAACCAAGCGCATGGCTCGTCTCCGGTTCATATATCAACGCCGGGTCATTGAGCGAAAGCTTGTCAAGCGCGTCTCGGAGTTCTGAATACTGATCCCCATCCAAAGGAAATACGCCGGTGTAGACCATGGGTTTTACTTCGCGATATCCCGGCAAAGGCTCAGTTGCACCGCCACGTGCAAGCGTCACCGTATCGCCCACCTTGACGTCTTTGGGGTCTTTCAGGCCTGTGACCAGATAGCCCACTTCGCCAGCGCACAGGCGTGCGACCGGTGTGTTCGTAGGACGGCGTATGCCGACCTCCTCGACATTCGTGGTGATCTTGTTTGCCATGAACAATACCGATGCGCCTGTCTGCATGACCCCGTCAACGATGCGGACAAGGGCTACCACTCCGCGATAAGCGTCGAAATAGGAGTCGAAAATAAGCGCCTTCAGAGGCGCGCCCGGATTGCCTTTTGGGGCAGGAATACGTAAAGCGATTGCCTCAAGCAGATCCTCAACTCCCTCCCCTGTTTTTGCAGAGGTAAGAATGGCGTCATCGGCAGGAAGGGCAAGGCCTTCTTCGATCTCGCCTCTTACACGTTCGACGTCTGCAGCCGGCAGGTCGATCTTGTTTATCAAGGGGATGATCTCGAGGTTTGAGTTCATGGCAATCAGGGCGTTAGCAATGGTCTGTGCCTCGACGCCCTGAGTTGCGTCAACAACCAACACCGCTCCCTCGCAGGCTGCAAGCGAGCGTGATACCTCGTAGGTAAAGTCTACGTGCCCGGGTGTATCGATAAGATTGAACTGATAGTCCTGCCCGTCCTTCGATACATAGTTCACGCAGACAGCTTGAGATTTTATCGTGATGCCACGCTCGCGTTCGATGTCCATGGAATCAAGAACCTGGTCGACCATGTCGCGTTCAGATACGGTGTTCGTAAGCTCGAGCACACGGTCTGCCAACGTCGATTTCCCATGGTCGATATGGGCGATGATGGAGAAGTTACGTATGTGGTCTTGAGTTGTCATATGAATAGTGTACCTCATACAGCAAGACCGCAGCCGGGAATGCGGCTGCGGTCTTATGCGAACAAGTTAACAGGATGCCTATTGGGCGTCCTTGGCTTCCTCAACAGGAGCCACTTCTTCTGATACTTCATCAGCAGGTTCTATCGCTGCCTCGCTTACCGTATCCTCTTCAACTGCTATCTCGATAACAGCCTCTTCAGCTACTGCTTTTTCAGGAACAGCCTCAGCCTCATCTACAGCGGCGACTTCTACAGCCTCTTCTACAGCGACGACTTCTTCGGCCGCTTCGTCAGCTACAACTTCTATGGTTGCCTCGTCAGCTGCTGCTTCGATCGCAGGCGCATCGGCGGCAATCTCTCCAGCTTCATCATCAACAGCAAGCTGCTCAACAACTGGCTCACTCTTGCGCCCCTTGCCCTCTTTTGGCTTCAGAAGCGAAGGGTCTGGCTCAGCGATCTCTATCTCGATACCAAGCGTTTCAGCAGCTGCCTTCATCGATAACGAGATACGACGACGCTCCTGGTCGATATCGATGACCTTGACATGCACCATATCGCCAACACGCGCAACCTGTGCGGGAGCAATGATATGGCGCGCTGCCATCTCAGAGATATGGACAAGACCTTCGACGGTATTGCCAAGCTCGACAAATGCACCAAAGCTCAAGAGCTTCGTTACTTTGCCTTCAAGGATAGCGCCGACTGGATAGTTCTTTATCAACTGACGCCACGGGTCTTCAGTCGTTTGTTTCAGACCAAGAGATATCCTCTCACGGTTCATGTCGACCTCGAGAACCTCGACTTCGACCTCGTCGCCAACTTTGACAACCTCAGAAGGATGGCTTACATGGTTCCAAGAAAGCTCGCTGATATGTACAAGGCCGTCAATACCGCCAAGGTCGACGAAAGCGCCAAAGTCTACGATGGATGAGACGGCGCCTTTCAGGCGCATGCCCTTAGTGAGTTTTTCCAGAATCTCTGAGCGCTCGTTCTTGCGCCCTTCCTCAAGCACGACGCGACGTGAAAGAACAACATTGTTGCGGTTGCGATCCATCTCGATTACACGTGCTTCGATCTTCTCGCCGGTAAAGCATTCGAGGTCTTTGACTCTGCGAAGGTCAACCAGGGAGGCAGGCAGGAACCCGCGCAGGCCGATGTCGAGGATAAGGCCGCCTTTAACAACCTCGATGACCTCGCCAATAACGTTTTCGCCCGTTGTGAATTTCTTTTCGATGTCGATCCACGCGCGCTCATACTCGGCGCGTTTCTTGGACAGAATCAGACGACCGTCTTTGTCCTCTTTCTGGAGAACCAAGGCTTCGATTCTTTCGCCTGGTGTTACGATTTCTGACGGATCTGCATCCCTGCGGATTGATAGTTCTCTTGAAGGGATGACCCCTTCGGACTTGAACCCAATGTCGAGTAGCACTTCATCATGTTCGATCTTGACGACAAGGCCGGTTACCAGATCTCCTTCGTCAAAGTCAGTGATGGTTTTGTCAATCATCTCATTGAATAACGCATCATCAATGTCATCCAACTCAATAACCGACGGGTTTTTGATCTCACTCAAGGGTGGCCCCTTCCAAATACGGGGCCCCGCAACTCATGCCTCATCACTTGCTGCTACAAGCACTTCATAGGGCTAAATACTATGTCCGGGGCCAACATTACCATACCGTGTGCCAAATGCACACGGAACATGTTGAGTATAGAGGTTTATGTGTTCAAGTTCAAGCGGCGTTTGCTCATTCGACATCTTGGTATACGCCGTTTAACCCTATTCATTCCTCAAAGGCATAAGCGCGGTAAGAATGTCCTCCCCTGCCTGTGTGCGGCCACGCGATTGTGATGACAGTGCATGTAAGACATCTGAAAGCACGGCTGGCAGAGGGTCAAATAACTCATGCAAGGCCCCCGTACAGGGGTGCGTAAAGCGCAGATGCCACGAGTGCAGGAACTGGCGGGTGAGTCCACATTGGGCTTTCACACGGCCTTGGGGGCCGTAGAGCTGATCGCCCACACAGGGGTGTCCGATGTATTCCATATGAACTCGGATCTGATGGGTGCGTCCGGTATGCAGCTCACACTCAACGAGGGTAAAGCCATCGTCATAGGCGCCCGCTTCAAAACGTTCCAAAACCGAAAAGGTTGTTACGCTCTCTCGCGCTTTGTTCAGTTGAGAGACGACGATGCGCGGGCGCTCGGCAGTAGCACGTGTGAGAGGCGCGTCGATCAATCCGGTATCCGGTGCGATGATGCCATGAAGCAAGGCTATGTAGCAGCGCTTGATATCTTTGCTGCGGATGTCATCCTGCAATACTTTTCCAGCAGTGTTGCGTTTGGCAATGAGCATGAGTCCAGAGGTGTCTTTATCAAGTCGATGTACGATGCCTGGACGGTCGTCGCCTTGTAGCAAGGCCAGATTCCCATAACCGCAATGCGCGATGAGGGCATTAACGAGCGTACCTGAACTATGCCCATCAGCCGGATGAACCACAAGGCCCGCCTGTTTACTGAGAACGATGATATCCTCATCCTCGTAGCGGATATCAAGAGCGATATCCTCTGCTTCCAGTGTGATTGGCTGCTTGACCTCTATGCGATAACTGAGCATGTCGCCTGCGCGAACAGGATGCTTCTTGAGCGTGACCACCACATCGTTGAGTACAACATCGCCTTCTTCGATGCGTCTGGATGCCTCAGCTCTGCTCGGCACGCCATCAAGCGCTGCCAGAAGCACATCAAGGCGCATGCCTTGCTCGTGTTCGGCAACCTTGTGCTGGTATTCAGGCATCTGTCGAGCTTACCTCAACGTTTTCATCTGCTGGTTCATCTGCGGCGTTGGTATCTTCGTCGATATATTCTTCGTCTAAATCTCCCAATAGCTCAAAGGATTCTATCGTTTCCTCTTCTTGTTCTTCTGAGTCATTGATCTTTGGCGTATGTTCAGTTTTGAAGAACCCTACAAACATATACAGGATGAAAATAATAACGCCTACCGTAATGCATGAGTCGGCGACATTGAATATCGGAAAGTCCATGAATATCGTACGGATAAAATCGACAACCTCACCGACGCGCAGGCGGTCAATCGCATTGCCGAGTGCGCCAGCTCCGATCAGAGCAAGCGGGATTATCTCAAACAGAGTATGTTTTTTGTTCAGCAGCAGATATGTGAAAATACCTATGCACACCAGAAACGCCAAGATGATGAAAAACGGCTTTGCGCCCTGAAATATCCCAAATGCCGCACCCTGGTTATAGGTGAGATAGAAGTCAAGGACATAGGGTATGAATGGCACAGAGCCTTTCCCGCTCAGATGCTCGACTGCCATGATTTTGGTAAAGCGATCAGCAATGAGCAATAGGGCAAAGATCCCTACGAACAAAGAAACTGCAACGGGGCGGTCGATACGCTTTTTCATAACGTGCCAAGCCCGCTTTGAACCTCGGCTTCGTTCAGCTGAGCGCACATCTTGGCGGCATCCAATTCTTCAAGCACCGCCGCACAACGGGAACATAGCTCCGGATAACGTCCATCCTCTCCAAGGGTGCGGATGTTCCAGCAACGAGGACACTTGTCACCTTCAGCCTTTTGCACTTCTACTTCCAAATCACAGCCTTGTAAGCCCTCCTTAAGCGTAACTGAGGCTACAATGAATAGCTCCTCGAGCATCCCGCTCTGTTGACTAGCAAGTACACGATGCACATTCGCTTCAGCTGTTATGGTAAGCGCTGCTTCCTGACTTTTACCGATCACCTTTGTCTTACGAGCTTCCTCAAGCGCTTTGGTAACTGCTTCTCGCACCGTAAGTATCAGCTCGAAATCGCGCTCGATACTCTGTCCTTTTTCAGGCAAGATAGCAGGTGAGAAATCCTCGCGCGTCGGCCAACCGGCAAGCATGATCGCGGGAGCATGATCGGGCATGCGAATCCCAGCTGGATAGTATCCCCACACCTCGTCGCAGGTAAATGTCAATATGGGTGCGAGCATACGTACAAGCGCCTCAAGGATGTTTGCGAGAACCGTCTGCGCAGCACGGCGCCCCAGGCTTTTTGCACCATCAGAGTAAAGGCGATCCTTCAAGACATCAAGATAAATAGCAGAAAGGTCGGTTACGATGTAATCATAGATTGCATGGAAAGCTACATGGAATTTGAATTCGTTATACGCTTCGGTGACCTTTTCAGTCAGACGCATCAGACGCACAAGCGCCCACGCATCGATTGGCTTTAACTCATCCCAGGTAACAGCGTCGGTATTCCAGGAAAAGTCATTGAGGTTAGAAAGCAGGAAGCGGAAGGTATTGCGGATGCGGCGATACGCATCCGAGGTGCGTTCGATTATCTGGGCGTCTATTCCCACATCCTGCGAGTAATCCATGGATCCTACCCACAGACGTAAAACATCTGCGCCGAACTTTCCGACTACCTCTGCCGGGTCGATGACATTGCCACGGGACTTGGACATCTTGATGCCTTCCCCGTCAACAACAAAACCGCAGCTCATAACCCCTTTGTAGGGTGCTACGCCATAGGCGCCGATGCTCGTGAGTAAAGCCGACTGGAACCATCCACGATGCTGGTCGGAACCCTCAAGATACAAATCTGCAGGGAACTCCAGATACGGGCGTTTTATGAGCACGCTCGTGTGAGACACGCCGCTTTCCCACCAGACGTCGAGTATGTCCTTTTCTGGGATGAGTTCGGTCGTACCGCATACCGAACAGGCCGTTTTAGCAGGCAGGTAGTCGCTCGGAGCATACGTAAACCATGCGTCAGCACCCTCACGCTTGAACAGTTCTATAACAGCATCGAAAGTCTCTGGTGTTGCAACCGTTGCAGAGCATTTCGCGCACTTGAAGACCGGTATGGGAACACCCCAAGAGCGTTGGCGAGAGATACACCAGTCTGGGCGGCCTTCGAGCATACCGCGCATACGATTGACGGCCCAGTTTGGATACCAGTTGAGCACATCGATCGCAGCTATGGCTTTCTCGCGTACAGACGTTTCTTCCATTGAGACAAACCACTGGTCAGTCGCACGGAAGATAACCGGTTTATGGCAACGCCAGCAATGCGGATAGGAGTGTTTTATCGAAGCCTGAGCCACCAACGTGCCTTTATCGTAAAGCCACTTTGTGATCACAGGGTTCGCGTCTTCTACGTTAAGGCCTTCAAAGGGTCCTCCACCCATGTCAAAGACGCCGTTATCATCTACCGGCATGAGTAAAGGCAAGTCAAACTCGACTCCCATCAAATAGTCTTCCTGTCCATGCCCTGGAGCCGTGTGCACAGCGCCTGTACCAGTGGTAAGTTCAACATGTGACCCTGTGATAACCCGACCGGTCATATCATCATGGATGGGATGATGATACACCGCGTCAAACAGATCTGCTCCCTTGGCAGAACATATGTTCCCATTTGAATCAGACATGAAAACAGGCTCTGCATCGCCTATGACCTTGGCTACTGATGAAGCAAGCTCTCGCGCAACAATAAGCCACTTGCCTTCGTATGAGAGCATGACATACTCTGCTTCTGCAGAAAGCGTAACACCGGTGTTAGCAGGCAAGGTCCATGGCGTCGTGGTCCAGATTAAGATATGTAATGATCCATCTAAAGAAGCTGTATCTACACAGTTGCCAGAAGCACAAGAGCAACAATCTATTTCTGTCGTCAGCTTTTCTTTGCAAAAAACCTCCATAACCTTCGCAGGTTCGGTCAATTCAAAAGCCACATAGATAGATGAAGATGGTTCGTCAGCATATTCGATCTCTGCCTCTGCAAGGGCGGTATGGCAATGGTGACACCAATGTATGGGCTTGCGTCCACGATAGATGGCTCCTGCTTCGTACATCTTCTTGAATATCTCTATGTTTCCTGCCTCGTATTCATGTGCATAGGTGAGGTATGGGTCGTCCCACTCGCCTAAGATACCAAGGCGCTTAAATCCTTCGCGTTGGACGTCTACGTATTTTTCGGCCCATTCGCGGCACAAACGACGCAGAACAGGTTGGCTGGTCTGAGCCATCTTTTCTGGGCCGAGCATAGTCTCGACCATATGCTCGATGGGTTGACCATGACAATCCCAGCCTGGGACATAGGGCGCATAGTATCCTTGCAGGGTCTTGTACTTGACAATGATGTCCTTGAGTATCTTGTTCAATGAATGTCCGATATGGATAGGACCGTTTGCATAAGGCGGGCCGTCATGAAGGACGTAAGGCTGCTTGCCTTCATTACGCTTGAGCATGAGACCGTATAGATCCATCTCTTCCCATGTCGCTAAACGTAGCGGCTCATTTGCGGGCAGATTTCCTCGCATAGGAAATTCTGTCTGTGGCAGATTCATTGTTTCTTTGTAGTCTTGTGACACGGTCTGCAATCCTTTCGACACATCTTATGTATTCTCTATTAAGTCATAACCAATTATAATCTACTCCACTATATAACATGATTCCCGTATTTGAGCTTATCACACCATACCAAGCCATACGGCTGGTCAAAGGCTGTGTGTGTATGACAGAAATCATCCAGCAAGATTAGCAACCTGCTATCTGTTATACCTTGTAATTTGATATAGTAAACCCTTCATGGAACCATCAATAAAGGAGAGTGACGATCGTGACAGCGCCGAGCACTGAAAAGATCCGCAATATCGTTCTGGTTGGTCAGGACGGAGCGGGCAAGACATCGCTTGCTGAGGCAATGCTCCATCTTACTGGCAAGACTACGCGTCTCGGTACCACCCATGACGGCAAGTCCAACCTCGACTTTGACCCTGAGGAGATCAAGCGAGGGTTTACGATCTCAACCGCGATAGCGCCTATCAACTATAAGGGATTCAAGGTAAACCTTCTTGATACATCGGGGGTCGATGATTTTATCGGCGATACGATTGCTTCAATGGAAGCAGCCGAGATGGCCTTGTTTGTCATAGACGCCGTTGCCGGCCCTCAGATCAATACGATCAAACTCTGGGAGCAAGCCAATCGTGAGCAGCTTTGCCGAGCGATCTTTATCAATCACATCGATCGTGAGCATGCTGATTACGATGCGGCGATGGATGCTTTGCTTAAATCCTTTGGCCAACGTGTTGGTGCGGTGACTATCCCCATCGGCGTTGACAAGGACTTTAAAGGCGTTATCGATATCATCCGCATGAAGGCGCGTTATCACTCTGGTGGCAAGGAGACTATCGAAGACATCCCGGCGGAATTTGCAGATGCTGCACAAGCTGCACGTGAAAAACTCTGCGATCTGGTGGCCGAGGCTGACGATGATCTTATGATGAAGTATCTTGAAGGTGAGCATCTCACACAGGAAGAACTGGAAAACCTACTTGGCTTAGCCATAACCCAGGAGTTGTTCATCCCTGTATTTGTCGGTTCGACCCTTATCGAGCAAGGCATTGCAGGAGTCTTAGACGATATCATCACCTATTTCCCCGACCCAACTGCCCATGGCCCCATATTTGGTCTTGATGGCGAGAAGATATTCATCACAAAGGCTGGCGAGCCTGCATTCTTTGTTTTCAAAACCCTTTCTGACGCCTTTGTCGGCCGTTTGAGTTTTGCCAAGATCCTCAGTGGAACTATCGAACCCGGACAGGAGCTCGTAAACAGCACCTCAGGCAAGAAGGATCGTATCGCCCATGTCTATGTCATGTGTGGCAAGGAGACCGAAGATGTAAAAACCGCAAGCGCTGGCGACATAGTTATCATCCCGAAGCTGACCGAGACTAAAACAGGAGATACGCTTTCGCTTTCTGGCAATGTGAAGATCGCTCCCTTGCCTTTCCCAAGGCCTTTGTACCCGGTTGCAATCGAAGCTTCCAATAAAAAAGACGAGGATAAACTTGGCGACTTCCTAGCCAAGACCGCCGACATAGATCCTTGCATCAACCTTCATCGTGATCCTCAGACTCATCAGACCCTGCTTACCACCCTCGGCGAGGGCGTAGTAGACCTCATCCTCTCGCGTCTTAAGGATCGCACGGGTATTGAGGCGACCTTACTAGAGGTCAAGGTTCCCTATCGTGAGACCATTCGCAGGACATCCGAGGCTCAAGGCCGCCATAAGAAACAGACAGGCGGAGCTGGACAGTTTGGCGATTGTTGGGTACGCCTGGAGCCGAATCCCGGCGGCGGATATGAGTTCCTCGATGAGGTTGTCGGCGGACGCATACCGCGTGGTCTGATTCCAGCTGTTGACAAAGGTATTCGTGACGCAATGGTCGAAGGCTTTTTAACAGATGATCCCTTCGTCGATCTCAAGGCTGCCGTTTATGATGGTTCATATCATTCGGTAGATTCCAATGAAATGGCTTTCAAGCAGGCGGGGCGCCTGGCATTCCGCAACGCATGCGAGAAAGCAGACGTTTACTTGCTTGAGCCTATGGCAAACCTTGAAGTCTCGGTGACAGAGGAATATGCCGGTACGATCATGGGAGACTTCTCAACGCGTCGCGGCCGTGTTGCCGGAATGAATACAGACGAGTTCGGTCGTACTGTTATCAAGGCTCGTGTCCCGTACAAGGAAGTCGTTACGTACGCACGCGATCTTCGCTCGATGACAAGAGGCGTTGGGTCATATACCATTGAAGTCGAGGGTTACGAAGAAGTGCCCGGCGATGTGTCCAGGAAGCTTGTAGCAGAGTATCAGTCTCGTCGCGATTAAAAGAGTCTACCTATCAGGGATAGGTATCAAGCGTCCTGAATACGTAGCCTTGATTCAAGCAGTGCTCAATGACAATTGGCAAATCCAGCGGCGTCCATGGTTTTGCGTCGACGTCGTGCGCTAATACAACGATATCTTTTCTTCCATTGGCGACGCTTCTGTCGATAGCGGCAATGAGGTCATACGCTAAAGCCCCTGGCGGAGGCGCTGATGATATTGAGTCCCCCATCGATACGGTCCAGTCAAAATAGCGCCACCCATTGTCTCTCAAATACTGCCGTATCGAGTCACGTACTGCTGGGTTGCGTTCCAATTCAACCGCAAAAGAACCAGCAGGAAAACGCAATATCCTTTTTGGTGTGGTACCGGTTATATTAGCGATGACAGAATTGCAGCTTTGGATATCCTGAATAAAGGCGCTCGATGATGCATAGATCGTTGAATACACGTGTGAATAACCGTGATTTGCAAGTAAATGCCCTTCTGCAAGGGTCTGTCGTAAGATGTCGGGATAATACTCAGCTGTTCTACCAACAACAAAAAATGTCGCTTTTATACCATAGTCATCAAGGATCTCCAGTATTTTTGGTGTAGATACTTTTGAGGGGCCATCATCAAAGGTCAGATATATCCGAGGTGCATTCGGGTCTTCGACAGTTTCTTTGAATACACCAGTGAGCTCATGGTAGAGCAATACATTGTTTCCATTCGGATTCGTGACCACAGAGGTATTGTTGCCATGTGGATTTTGTGGGTTGTCATTTATGACCGTATCATTAAAACCGGTCGATGCATCTGGTATCAAAGGAGTCTTTGGTCCAAATCCATTCAAGGTACAAGAGCAAAACATAAGCATGGTCATGACAAGAAATCCTACTAAAATCACAGGACGATTTCTTCTGCGGGTATTCCTTTTACTCATGATGCTGCTCATTCACTGACCTTCTACGTTGTACTACCTTGACAGAAACGTTAAGTTCCATGTTTACCCGACAGTATATCAGAACACCGGGTATCCACTATATTATGTCGTACTTATTATCAACGTACAATTGTTCGTATCTAGTTATCTATGATATACTACGGACATGAATCACGAAAAAGCGACATATCCAAAAGACCCAGACCTGCCCTCAACAATTACGTTTTTACCATGGGAGGGGCCGGCGATTCTTCTTGTCGATCTTGATGCATTCTTTGCTTCGGTCGAGCAACTCGACCATCCTGAGTGGCGTGGAAAGCCTGTCATCGTAGGTGGGGATCCCGATCGGCGAGGCGTGGTATCTACTTGTTCGTATGAAGCACGCGCCTTTGGCGTCCGCTCGGCGATGGCAAGCAGCATTGCGCGCAGATTATGCCCTGAGGCTATTTGGACTTGTGGTAACCATGCTCGCTACGCAGAGATCTCAAAACAGGTCATGGATATCCTGCAGGAATATACGCCATTTATCCAGCAGGTTTCGATCGACGAGGCATTCCTTGACGTCTCGCCAGGTCGATATATTAAAGATCATCCTATCTTAATGGCAAAACGTATGCAGGAGCAGGTCGCAGAACTCGGCGTGACCTGTTCTATTGGCCTTGGGTCAAGTAAGACGATTGCTAAAATAGCCTCAGACAGGGACAAACCGTGTGGACTGACCATCGTGTATCCTGGTTGTGAGATGGAATTCCTCGCTCCCCTACCGGTTCGCGACATGAGTGGAATAGGTCGTAAGGCTGAACAACATCTACACGATCTCGGTATCTATACCCTCGCTGATCTTGCGAAAGCCGACGAGCAGCTCCTAAAGACCATCTTTGGTAAGAATGCGCATATGATGCGAGAGCGAGCGTTTGGACGGGACGCTACGCCAGTTACCAACGATCACGAAGTCAAGTCGGTCAGTAACGAGGTGACTTTTTCTACGAATGTCATTGAACAATCAGAGATCAGGCAGGCTATTGCGATGATAGCAACAAAGGTCGGTAGACGATTGCGCCGAAACAAGCTTGCTGGCTACACGATTACGCTCAAGGCGCGCCACGACGACCTTACCATCCATACAGCTCAGCAAACACTTAACAAGGCTGTCGATGACGAACGTGAGTTCATCGATGTTTTATACGAGCTTCTCCCTGAAGTCTGGAGACCTGGCGATGAACTGAGGCTTCTCGGCGTAGGAGTGAGTTCCTTTAATGTTCATGATGAACAGCTTGCTTTGTTTGGGTCTGAAGAACTCGATACAAATAAAAGAGCGACACGAACCTTGAAACGTTCTCTTATTGAGGCAACCGACAAAGTCAAGGACCGTTTTGGCGAAGATGCGCTCATGTACGGTCGTGAATTACGTTTTATTGATAAAAGAACGAATACGATTGCGCAAGAAGGTGACGACTGATTACTCCTGGGTAAAGTAGGAGGTCAGATCCACATGGGGAGCATCGTTCCAGAGTGTCTCCAGGCGATAGAAATCGCGATATTCAGGTTGGAATACATGCACCACGAAGTCACCGTAATCAAGCAGGACCCACGTGAGCTCTTCTCGTCCTTCACGGCCAATAGGCTTGATGCCGGCTTTTACGCGTACAACTTCTTCGATCTCGTCGCATATCGCATCGACCTGCCTGTTGTTTGCTCCGGTCGCGATGACGAAATAGTCAGTGATAACCAATTGTTTGCGCACTTCCTGCACAACGATATCAAATGCTTTTTTGTCATACGCAGCCTGTGCGGCAAGAATCGCCCAATCCCGAGACGTTGTGGCGGTTGAGCTTATGTTTGTTGTATTTCCGACAATGGTATCTGTCACGTGTATCCTTTCATAATCAGTATCTACGATGTACGACGTCTTGTTTTTGACGTTGCGAGTGCATTCGTTCGTGTTGGATGTAGGCATTCCAAATCTCTATTGAGTCCGGATGGATGAAGCGGTGCCGCAAAATCAGATGACGCATCGTGGTTTCGTATGAACGGACAAACAATTCTTCAAGCGGTATTTTACCAACAAGGACTCGCAATGGTGCAAGATTTCCTCTGGTTCGCAAAGGTTCAATCATATCTGCAATATACAGTATCATATCCAAATCTGACATATCTTTTGCAGCAGAGGTATGACGGTCAATTGCCTGTATGATCTCATCCGAAAGCTCGGGGAATTCCTGCCTTAAGGCTATGGCGCCAGTCTTTGCATGTATCAAGGCTACCATGTCTTCCTCATCACCACGTACAGTAATACCGAATGCTTGCGCACGTTCAATCAATTCGGAATCTGAATAATTCTTATCCCAATCATGCAAAAGCCCAGCTAATCGAGCCTGCTCGACGTCGACTCCATATACTCTAGCAATATCTGCAGCTGTATCTGCTACAGAGACTGAGTGTATGAAGCGGTATTCTGTCAAGCGTTGCTCAAGTGCATGACGCGCTCTTGCATATATGTGCGCCGCTTCTTCACAAAAAGTATCATTCATACAGACGATGTTCCTTAATATATGTGTCAACCGCTTCGTTTAGCAGATGCCCCACATCCAAACCCTGCTTGACTCGTTCGCGGATCATAGTTGAGGATACCGCATATGGCGGCATTTCAAAAGAGCGTACGGTAAAACGTTGTTCAGCAGTTGACTCATATTCTGGATTCAACTCGATATCCGCTCGTTGCGTGCTGAGGACCGTAACGAGTTGCGCAATCGCGTCAGGTTCCTTCCAGGTAATCAAATCGCGTGTTGTGTCCTCGCTGCAGATGAAGAAAAATGCGGCGCGATTGCCATATGCTTCTTTCATGATCCTGAGTGTGTCTATCGTGTACGTAGCTCCTTTGCGATCGATCTCCAAGCGTGTGAGGTCGAAATGAGGCACATCGATTATCGCTGCTTCGATCATCGCATAGCGATCCTCTGGTGATGCAACGCACGTCGTTAGTTTACGAATCGGTAAGCCTGTAGGGATGAAGAGTACGCCGTCAAGCCCACAGTTCGCATATGCGGCCTGAGCCAAGGCAAGATGCCCCGTATGCAGAGGGTCGAAGGTACCGCCTAATAGCCCAAGCTGAAACGGGCAAGCCGGATCAGCTTGGGCTATGCGATCATCAAAACGTTTACTTATCAGTGTGGTCACTTCGTATGCCTGTCTTGATATCAGGTTTCATAAAGCTACCGCTTCTTGCATAAAAGAAACATACGTTTGCTCTACCCACGAACCTGACCGCTTCCTTCAAGTATGAATTTGGTCGATGTCAGAGCATCCAGCCCCATTGGCCCACGCGCATGAAGCTTCTGCGTTGAGATACCAATCTCAGCGCCAAGACCGAACTCCCCACCATCGGTAAATCGTGTCGAAGCATTGGCATAAACCGCCGCCGAGTCCACTTCCTGCACAAAACGCGCGACCGCAGAATAATCCTGGCTCAGTATCGCATCTGAATGATGGGTGCTATAGGCGTTGATATGCTCGATAGCCTCCTCGACATCCTTTACGCATTTGAACGATACCTCAAGATCCAAGTATTCTCTTCCCCAATCATCTTCAGTAGCTTGTTTAACCTTTGATGCCTGCTCCTCAGGCAAGGATTGCGCTATTTCAAATATCGTTTCATCAGCGTGGAAGATAACGTTGCGATCAGTTAAAGCCTTGATAATCATAGGTGCAAATGAGCCTGCGGCTTCTTTGTCGATCAGGATCGACTCTATGGCATTGCAAACGCCGGGACGCTGCGTCTTTGCGTTTATTGCGATAGGCAGGATGGTTTCTGGGTCTGCGTCCTTATGGATATAGAGATGGCAGTTGCCCTCCCCTGTCTCGATGACGGGAACCTTTGCGTTTTCTACCGTTGTGCGGATAAGCGATGCCGAACCGCGTGGTATGAGAACGTCTACAAGGCCCACGAGTTGCATGAGCTCAGTGGTTGCTGAACGGTCAGTCGTTTCTATCGACTGGAGCCAATGCTCTGGAAGCCCAGCTTTTATGCCGGCTTTATATAACACGTTTGTCATAGAGATGTTGGAGTTATTGGCAAGCGAGCCTCCGCGCAGGATACAGGCATTGCCTGTCTTGAGACATAAACCAGCTGCATCGGCTGTCACATTCGGACGAGCCTCATATATCATTGCAACAACGCCAAGTGGTACACGTACCCTGGTGAGGCGTATACCGTTGTAAAGGGTCCTCCCTTCGGTAACAGTGCCGATGGGGTCGCGTTCTTGCGCTAAAGTGCGTAACGCTTCTGCGATACCCTCGATACGCCCAGAATCAAGCATCAAGCGATCGATAAGCGGCTCCGCAGTACCAGCTGCACGAGCAGCCTTTACATCAATAGCGTTTTCTGCGATGAGATACTCCTGCTCCGCAAGCAAAGCATCTGCCATCTTGAGAAGCGCTTTGTTGCGTGTGGTTGCGTCAATCTTTGCCAGGGCGCGTGCCGCTACCTGGGCCTGTTGTCCCTTGATAAGGACCTCGCTTGCTGCCATGGAACTCCTCCTTTTCTTGTGGTTCCTCAGGGAGCACCAATTGATTGCACAAGACCTAAGAATTGACTGTAGCGTACAAGAATACGCAAGCGAGACTCAAAGGGCTTTTGGCTTCAATCGGTTACTCCCTAGAATACTACCATTTCGTCGCGGTGCACTACTTCATCTTTCATCGGTTCTTCAAGTGAGACAAGACTCGGGAGCTCATCGCTTGAGTGACCCATTATAAGCTCGACGACGGACGCATCGTGTTGGCTGATACCACGGCCAATAAGAAACCCGCTGGCGGATCGGATATCTATGATATTGCCTCGCATAAATGAGCCTGAAACCGCCGTAACGCCCACAGGAAGCAGCGAACCGCCTCGCTCGCGTAGTGCAAATATCGCGCCATCGTCGATTACCACTGCGCCTTTTACCGTGCCGCTTAATGCTTTCCAGAGCTTTCTTGCATGTGTCTGCGAGTTATGCTCACTTTCGAATAATGTTCCCACCGCTAGACCAGAGACAACATCAAGAATAACATTCTCGCGATGACCTTCGCATATGACCATAGGTATGCCAGCTGCCATGAGTTGACGTGCAGCCTCAAGCTTGGTCACCATACCGCCTGAGCCTTTGCCGGATCCTGCTGCTCCTGCACCTGCGACAAGTTCTTCTGTCAAGCCAGCAATATGCTCAATAAGCCTTGCGTCTTCATCAACACGAGGGTCGGCGGTATACAAGCCTTCGATATCTGATAAAAGGATGACCAGATCCGCTACGATAAGTATGGCGACCTGAGCTGCAAGCGTATCATTGTCTCCAAAGCGGATCTCATCAACCGCTACCGTATCGTTTTCATTGATTACCGCCACAGCTCCCAGCTCCATGAGGCGATGCAGGGTGTCACGGGCGTGTAGATATGCCTCCCTGCGGTCGATATCGTTGCGCGTGAGAAGTATCTGGGCCACGCATAATCCATGAGCCTCGAATTCTCTCGCATAGTGCCTCGTAAGCTCTACCTGGCCGATAGCTGCTGCTGCCTGAAGCGTTGGAATATCGTCAGGACGACGTGGAGGAAGATTAAGCGCCTCAAGTCCTGCGATGATGGCGCCTGAAGTAACGATGACGACGTCTTTACCTTGCGCTCGCAGCATAGCCACCTGTCGCGCAAGGTCTTCTATATAGGCTGCATCCACCCTGCCCTGGTTGTCAGTAAGGGTTGAGGTTCCGATTTTTATGACTATTCGCTGTGCCTTGCCATTTTTGTTCTGTCTGCTCATCTTTGGCTCCAAGTCATCCATTGGTTCTTGCAGAATCTATGCTTCATAATCATTGTCGTGGTCTTCTACATTAAAGACGTCGGTTCCCTCATCATCATCTTCAAGCAATCCTGACTCAAAAGCAAATGACCGTCCGACGATGCGTATCTCGTCTCCTGTCCTGGCTCCAGCTTGTATCAATGCCTTCTCGACGCCCATACGTTCAAGTCGATGTTGCAGATATGCGATAGCTTCCTCATTTTCCCATTCTGTCTGAATGACCATGCGCTCGACTGCCTTACCCTCAACCTGAAAGACCTTGCCTCCCAGGTTTGTAACGGTAAATGCGTTATCACGTTGCGCACGCCGATGCTCCCAGACCTTATCATACATCGCATACTTGTTATATGCCTCGCGTGCTGATTCACGCAGTTTATGGACTTCTTGCGCCGTTGCTGCGATCAACGCATCCATCCCTTCTCCGGTTATAGCAGAAACAGCGAACACCAGAGGTATTTCTAAGCGTGGGTCGTATTCATTGCCACCAACTGCAGATAACGCGATATCCTGCAGGTAGTCGCTGATGCGTTGGACCTGGTCTCGTGCTTCAGGAATGTCTATCTTATTTATCACTATGATCTGAGGCCGGCGCGCCAAGTCTTCAGAATACCGGCTTAGCTCGGTATTGATCTGCTCGTAATCTTGGATGGGGTCTCGCCCCTCATAGGAACCGCTTGCATCGAGCACATGCATGATAAGCGCTGTACGCTCGATGTGGCGCAGGAACTCATGACCCAGGCCCTTGCCGTCAGCTGCACCCTCAATAAGGCCAGGGATATCTGCGACGACAAAACTGTGGTCTTCAGAACGAACCATACCGAGATTAGGCACAAGCGTGGTAAAGGGATATTCAGCTATCTTCGGACGCGCTGCGCTCATGCGCGCGATAAGCGACGACTTGCCTACTGAGGGCATCCCGACCAAAGCGGCGTCTGCCATCAGCTTCATCTCAAGCTCGACCCAGCGTTCCTCTGCCGGTTCTCCAAGCTCCGCAAATGAAGGAGCGCGGCGCGTCGAAGTCACAAAGTGAATGTTTCCTCTGCCGCCCTGCCCGCCCTTGGCAGCGATTACCTGTTCTCCGTCATGTATCAGATCAGCCAGCATCTCGCCACGAGAATCTTTTTCATCGTTGTATTCGTATACCACTGTTCCGAGCGGGACTTTCAAGATGAGGTCATCTCCATCCGCCCCATGCATACGCGAGCCTTTTCCATGGATGCCGCGGGCAGCCTTAAAGTGGTGTTTGAAGCGATAATCAATAAGCGAGGATATCGAGGCGTCTGCTTCCAGAATCACGTTGCCGCCATGTCCGCCGTCGCCTCCGTCAGGACCGCCCTTGGGTACATATGCCTCACGTCTGAAAGACATACAGCCTGCGCCGCCGTCACCTGCCTTAATATGGATATGGACTTGATCGATGAACATGTTGCCTCTCTTTAGAAAAAACCCCTGCCGCATTTCGACAGGGGGTTCGTTCCAGCATCACGAATGAAGGATTAGCGACCCTTTAGGCCGTTTCCGGTCGCACATGCACTTTACGCTTGTCGCCATGCGTGAACTCAAGGATACCATCCTTGAGCGCAAACAACGTGTCGTCATTACCACGACCGACATTCTCGCCAGGGTGGATATGCGTCCCATGTTGACGGACGATTATGGTACCGGTGGTAACCTCTTGTCCAGCAAAGCGCTTAACGCCAAGCCGCTTTGCTCTGGAATCACGTCCGTTACGTGACGACCCTAGACCTTTTTTATGTGCCATTTCTCAAACCTGCTTTCCTGCTATATAGCGTGCAATAATCGTTTACTCAGCTTCTGCAACAGGTGCATCAGCGGCTTTTTTCGCGCTCGTTTTACGAGCCGGTTTCTTCTCTGCTGCTTGCTCCTCAACTTCTACCGCGGCTGGTTCAGCTTTTTCGGCAGCAGGCTTCCTCGTGCTCGTTTTCTTCGGAGCTTCCTCTGCTGGGATTTCTACAGCGGCTTCTGCATTGGCAGCCTCAGCTTTGTCTGCGACTTTTGCCACTTTGCTTTTAGCTGCGGTCTTTTTCTCGACCTTTGTTTCAACAGCTACTTCTTCAGCTGCAATGACTTCGTTTGTCTCGTCGGCATCAACTGCCGCTGCCTCCTTTGCAGGAGCTTCGCCCGTCAACGATATGCTCGTAACTCTCAAGCGAATCAGGTTCTGACGGTGCCCACGCAGACGTTTGTATCCTTTGCGCTTCTTGAACTTGAAGATGAGTTTCTTTTCGCCCTTAAAGAAGTCTATGACGTCTGCAAACACCTTCGCATCTGCTAGTGCGGCGGCGTCAGTGATAATTGTTGATCCATCAGCGATAAAAACGACGTCAAGTGCGACAGAATCACCAAGATCTACATCAAGCTTCTCGATTTCGAGAATATCGCCCTCAGAAACCTTATATTGTTTTCCTCCAGTTGCTACAATTGCGTACATGTATTACCTCTCATACATTTAACCA
>WQXX01000005.1 GCA_009781535.1 Coriobacteriia bacterium
CGATGCGAGTTGGCAGCCTTGGTTTGGAGGTAACCGCTGGACGTATGCTGGTTCTCATGGCTGCGTCAACATGCCTTTCTGGGCTGCAAGCGAGCTGTATAGTATGATTTCGGTGGGGGATACTGTCTGGATTCATTTTTAACGTGGTTTTATTCAGGCAAAGACGAGCAATCTGAATTATTATTTATTTGTCACTTCATGGCCTTGATTTTCTATTTTTAGGCATGGATACGCCCGGAGGCGTTGCTTTTGCCAACCTGCGGTTTGACATGAGAAACTGACACTGTTATCATTCACCTTCGCGACTTTTTGGCCGCCGAGTTCTTGCGCGCTTTGACCATAATAATCATAGTGCTCGCACAGCTCAATACGAAAGTGACACACGAAAGGTTAAACAGTGCCTACTATCAACCAACTGATCCGTAAGGGTCGTGAGAAGCAGGTCGATAAGAAAAAGACGCCTGCGCTCAAGGGAAACCCACAGAAGCGTGGGGTCTGTACCCGTGTTTACACGACCACACCCAAAAAGCCTAACTCGGCTTTGCGCAAGGTATGTCGTGTACGTCTTGTTAATGGTATGGAAGTCACCGCGTACATCCCCGGTATCGGACACAACCTGCAGGAGCACTCGATGGTGCTCATCCGCGGAGGCCGCGTCAAGGATTTGCCGGGTGTGCGTTACAAGGTCATCCGTGCTGCTCTGGACTGTTCTGCAGTCAATAACCGCAAGCAGGCCCGCAGCCGTTACGGCGCCAAGAGACCCAAAGGTAAGTAACTAAAGCAGGCAAACGCAAGGCGTATCCTCATACGCCTTTGTTATGTTGGCGAAGCTCCCACAAGAATAAGAGCAAGGAAAGGAACACGATATGCCGCGTAGAGCAGCCGCAATCCGCAGAGAGGTCAATCCAGACGCTGTGTACAACAACCGTCTGGTCACCCAGCTTATCAACAAGGTCCTCCTCGACGGTAAGAAGTCCGTTGCAGATTCAATCGTTTATGGTTCATTCGGCATCATTGAGGAAAAGAGCGGCCAAGATCCCCTCTCGGTATTCAAGAAGGCTATGGATAACGTTCGTCCCACGCTTGAGGTCAAACCCAAGCGTGTCGGTGGTGCGACCTATCAGGTACCGATGGAGGTCAACTCACGTCGTGCAACCACGCTTGCGATCCGCTGGATTGTCAATTACTCACGTAAACGTAAGGAAAAGACGATGAAGCAGCGTTTAGCTGGCGAGATCCTTGACGCCTCAAACGGCATCGGCGCATCGGTCAAAAAGCGCGAGGACATCTTCAAGATGGCAGAAGCCAACAGGGCTTTCTCGCATTACCGATGGTAATCTGGCTTATCTAGAGGCGCATCTTGCGCCTTAACACGAGCCCTGAGCTCAGTTACGTAGGAAACTACGCTCCTTACGCTCAGAACCCATGTTTCGCCACAATCTGTGGCCTCGCAGAAACCCAGATGGATTGTTTAGAACTAAGGAAGTAAAGGCAACAAAGAAGTAAAATGGCTAGAACTCCGTTAAAAGACACACGTAATATCGGCATCATGGCGCACATCGATGCTGGTAAAACCACGACCACGGAACGCATCCTGTACTACACCGGCAAGAACTACAAGATCGGTGAGGTACACGAGGGTGCGGCGACGATGGATTGGATGATTCAGGAGCAGGAGCGCGGCATCACGATAACCAGTGCTGCAACCACCTGTTTTTGGGACAGTCACCGCATCCAGATCATCGATACGCCAGGGCACGTGGACTTTACCGCAGAGGTGGAGCGTTCCTTGCGCGTGCTCGACGGTGCGGTAGCCATTTTCTGCGCGGTTGGCGGCGTGCAGCCTCAGTCGGAGACTGTCTGGCGCCAAGCGCATCACTACAACGTACCCCGTATGGCATTCGTCAACAAGATGGATCGTACGGGCGCTGACTTCTTCTCGGTCGTCGATCAGATACAAGACCGTCTCGTTACCCGTCCGGCCATCCTTCAGATACCCATCGGCTCTGAATCAGGATTCAACGGCCTTATCGACCTCATCTCGATGAGGGCTCAGCTCTTCAATGAGGATGAGAAGGGCATGATTTACCCAACGGATGCCGACATTCCTGCCGAATACATCGACGAAGCGACGCAGCGCCACGACGAGCTTGTAGAGATCGCAGCCGAATTCGATGATGAGCTTCTGATGAAGGTACTCGAAGGGGAGGCCTACACCACGAGCGAGGTTGTTGCGGCTTTGAGGAAAGGTTGCATCGCCTGTGCTATCACTCCCGTGGTATGCGGCGCTTCATTTAAGAATAAAGGTATCCAGCAGCTGCTCGATACCATTGTCCATTACCTGCCTTCGCCACTCGATATTCCCGCCATCAAAGGCGTGGACGTTAAGACAGAGGAGGAAGTTGAGCGCAAGGCAGACGCCTCAGAGCCTTTTGCGGCGCTTGCGTTTAAGATCATGACCGACCCGCATGTCGGTCGTCTCACCTATCTGCGTGTGTATTCCGGCGCCCTGCAGGCCGGTTCCTATGTACTCAATGTAACCAAAGACAAAAAGGAGCGCGTCGCGCGCCTGCTCGAGATGCACTCTAATCGCCGTGAGGACATCGATTCGGTCTCAGCCGGTGATATCGTTGCTGCTGTGGGTCTTAAAGACACCTCCACGGGCGATACGTTGTGCCTCGAGAGCTCTCCCGTTATCCTGGAGTCTATGGTGTTTCCCGACCCGGTTATCGACATCGCCATCGAGCCAAAGACAAAAGCCGAGCAGGACAAGCTCGGAATAGCCCTCCAGAAACTTGCAGAAGAAGACCCGACTTTTAGAGTCGCCACCAACAAGGAGACAGGCCAGACGGTCATCGCCGGTATGGGCGAGCTTCATCTTGAGATCATTGTCGATCGCCTGCTGCGCGAGTTTAAGGTCGAAGCGAACGTTGGCAAGCCGCAGGTCGCCTATCGCGAGACGGCAGGCAAGGCGGTCATGAACGTGGAAGGCAAGTTCATCCGCCAAAGTGGCGGTCGTGGACAGTATGGCCATGTGCTCATCAACCTCATCCCGCAGGAGCCAGGTAAGGGTTACGAGTTCGAGAACAAAATCGTCGGGGGCGTCATCCCCAAGGAATACATCACACCAGTCGATAAGGGTATCCAAGAAGCGCTCAGCAATGGCGTGCTTGCAGGGTTTCCTATCGTTGATATCAAGGTCGAACTCATCGACGGATCTTACCACGAGGTCGACTCCTCGGAGGCTGCCTTCAAGATCGCAGGCTCCATGGCGGTCAAAGAGGCATTGCGCAAGAGCAACCCCGTGCTGCTTGAACCTGTGATGTCGGTTGACGTCGATACCCCGGAAGACTACATGGGCGAAGTTATGGGCAACCTCTCATCGCGTCGTGGACAGATCCAGGGAATGGATGATCGCGGCGGCGCCAAGGTTATCAAGGCGCTTGTTCCGCTGTCAGAGATGTTTGGTTATGCAACCGATCTGCGTTCTGCGACGCAGGGCCGCGCGTCATACACCATGCAGTTCTCGTCATATGAGCCAGTGCCTAAGAGTGTTGCTGAGGAGATCGTTTCGAAATCCTATGGAAACGCTTAACAGAAAAGCCGTTTTATTGACAGAGCGCTTGAAATAGAAGCTAGGAATACGAAGGAGAAAAAGTTGGCAAGTCAAAAGATCAGGATCCGCCTTAAAGGGTACGACCACGAGATTGTGGATCAATCCACGAAGCTCATCGTCGACACCGCGCTAAAGACCGGCGCCAAGGTCTCTGGTCCGGTGCCGCTACCGACGGAGCGTAACCTGTATTGCGTCATCCGCTCACCCCACAAGGACAAGGACAGTCGCGAGCAGTTCGAGATGCGTACGCACAAGCGTCTCATCGACATCCTTGAACCCACGCCCAACACAGTCGATTCGCTGATGCGTCTTGACTTGCCCGCGGGTGTGGACATCGAGATCAAGCTGTAGGTAGGTGAAATATGTGTAACACGATCCTAGGCCGCAAGCTGGGAATGACCCAAGTCTGGTCGGCAGATGACCGGTTGATTCCCGTTACGGTCATCCAAGCGGGGCCCTGCGTGGTCACGCAGATCAAGACCACCGACAAGGAGGGCTATAACGCCGTCCAGATCGGTTTTGGCGCAATCAAGAAAAACCATGTCAACAAACCCATGCAGGGGCACTTCGAAAAAGGCAACGTAGAGCCTTCCAAAGTGCTGCGCGAGGTGCATGTCGACGATACGGCGGCCTATGAGCTTGGCCAGAAGATAACTGTTGAGCAGTTTGCAGACATCAAGAAGGTCCATGTCTCAGGTATCTCAAAGGGCAAGGGTTTTGCCGGCGTCATGAAACGCCACAACTATCGTGGCGGTCCTGGTTATCATGGTTCCCACTTCCACCGCGAACCCGGTTCCATCGGTCAGTGCGCCACCCCCTCGCGTGTCTTTAAGGGCAAAGGCCTGCCAGGGCATATGGGTGTGGATAAGGTGACGGTCAAGAACCTTGAGGTAATAAAAGTCGATGTCGAGCAGAACATCCTGCTCGTCAAAGGCGCCATCCCCGGCGGCAAGGGCGCGCTTGTAAGCGTCCGTATCGCTTAAACGTTGCACAATCGTACGGGTGCTTAATAGAACCGAATTGTTCAAGGAGATAGACAACAATGGCAGTAATAGATATCAAAGACATGGGAGGCGAGAAAGTCGGCACGACCGAGCTTTCCGACGCCATCTTCGGCATTACTCCTAATATCCATGTCATGCACGAGGTTGTGCGTTCGCAGCTTGCTGCGCGCCGCGCCGGCACGCATGAGACCAAGACGCGCGGAAACGTCTCGGGCGGCGGCAAGAAACCCTACCGTCAGAAGGGTACCGGCCGCGCACGTCAGGGTACCGATCGTGCCCCGCAATACACCGGCGGTGGCGTGGTATTCGGCCCGCATCCGCGCGGATATGCGTTCAAGGTCAACAACAAGGAAGTCAAACTTGCGATGCGCTCAGCGCTTTCTGCGAAAGTAGCCGATGGCGTCCTGATCGTTGTTGATGAGTTCGACTTCGAGACTCCTTCGACCAAACAGGCTGCTGAGGCCTTAAAGGCGATAGAGGCAACCGGGCGCGTGACGGTTATCCTTCCGGATAACGACGTCAACGCCTTCCTCTCCTTCCGCAATATCACAGGTGTGCGGGTGCTTGCCGTATCAGAGGCCAACACCCATGACCTGATCGATAACGGCACACTCGTGTTCACGAGCGGCTCGCTTAAGCGTATCGAGGAGGTGCTGCAATAATGAAGGATATCCGTCAGGTCATCCTGCGCCCCATCATCTCTGAGCGCAGCTACGACCTCATCAACGAGAACCGCTACACCTTTGAGGTTGCCAAACGGGCAAACAAGATCGAGATCGGCAAGGCCGTCGAGGAGCTCTTTGGCGTCACGGTGATCAAGGTCAATACCATGAATGTGCCTGGTAAGCCTAAGCGGGTGCGCTACGCGAAAGGCACGACGCGTGCATGGAAGAAGGCTATTGTGACGATAGCCGAAGGTCAGAATATCGAAGCTTTTGGCATTTAGTAGGGCTTTTCGAGCCACCGAGATGGCCCGAAAGGTGTTTTGGTTACGAGCAGTACAGAAAGAGGGTCGCTTAGACGGTTTGTGGCAAGGAAGCAAAGAGCGAACGAGCTTGAGCGTACATAGAGGTACGTGAGCGAGTGAGCGATGAAGCTGACATAGCCAGAAAGCGAAATAAGCGAGCCGATTAGGAAGGTTAACGATGGGTATCAAACAATACAAGCCTACCAGCCCTGGCCGCCGTTTCCAGTCGGTCTCGGACTTTGCCGAGGTCACGACGGATACGCCAGAAAAGTCGCTGCTGCGTCCTTTGCCAAAGAAAGCCGGACGTAACAGCAATGGTCGCATCACCACGCGCCATCAAGGCGGCGGGCATAAGCGCCAGTATCGTCTCGTTGATTTCAAGCGCACCAAGGATAGCGTGCCTGCCAAGGTCGCAAGCATCGAATACGATCCCAACCGTTCGGCGCGCATCGCCCTGCTACATTATGCAGACGGCGCAAAGAGCTACATCCTGCATCCTAAAGGCCTTAAGGTCGGGGATGTGGTTACGAGTGGCGCTGGCT
This sequence comes from Coriobacteriia bacterium, assembly GCA_009781535.1. Classification (GTDB taxonomy): domain Bacteria; phylum Actinomycetota; class Coriobacteriia; order Coriobacteriales; family UBA8131; genus WRHU01. The sequence goes on from WQXX01000005.1 coordinate 6,130, forward strand.
CCGACATCAAACCGGGCTGTGCCCTGCAGCTTAAGGACATCCCTGTCGGCACGATGATACATGCCGTTGAGTTGCACCCTGGCAAAGGCGCCGCGCTGGCCCGAAGTGCAGGTTCATCCATCCAGCTCATGGCAAAAGAGGGCAAGTATGCGGTCTTGCGTATGCCTTCTCATGAGATGCGTCGCGTGCTTATAACCTGCCGCGCTACGATTGGCGAGGTCGGCAACTCAGAGCATAGCAATATCACGATCGGCAAAGCTGGCCGTAAGCGCTGGTTGGGGGTACGCCCGACAGTGCGTGGTACGGTCATGAATCCGGTCGACCATCCACATGGCGGCGGTGAGGGCAGGAACAAGTCTGCCGGACGCCATCCGGTTACACCGTGGGGTGTGCCTACCAAGGGCCATCGCACTCGTAATAAGAAGAAGGCTTCAAGCCGCCTCATCATTCGTAGGCGCAAGAAGTAGCGCAGTTTGTGAGAGACGTCTTGCCTTTGAGGCAATCTGTATTCTCACAAAGATCCGCTTGTTTGAAGTCTGAGATGGTTTTAAGTTAGGAGCAAGGATACATGAGCAGAAGTTTGAAAAAAGGGCCTTTCGTCGAGCCGCGTTTGCTCGAGCGCGTCAATACGATGAATGACGCAGGCGATAAGACCGTCATCAAGACCTGGTCGCGTGCATCGACGATATTCCCCGAGATGGTAGGTCATACCATCGCCGTCCACGACGGACGCAAGCATGTTCCGGTGTATGTAACCGAGAGTATGGTCGGTCATAAGCTCGGTGAGTTCGCTGTGACTCGTACCTTCCGCGGACATGCAGCCGATAAGAAAGGGAAAGGCAAGAGGTAAATGGAAGCAAGAGCTATCGCCCGCTATGTTCGGGTCTCTCCTCGCAAGGCGCGCATGGTCGTTGACCTTATCCGCGGCAAGCAGGTCACCAAGGCCCGCGAGATTCTTCAGTTCTCAGACCGCACCATTGCCGAGGTTGTTGAGAAGGTGCTTAACAGCGCCATCGCCAATGCCACGCGCGACGGGGTCAAAGAGGAGAACCTGGTGGTCAAAGCCACCTATGTCGACGAAGGTCCCACGCTCAAGCGCATCCGTGCGCGCGCCAAAGGTTCTGCATCGCGCATCCTGAAGCGCACGAGCCACATCACCGTCATCGTCGGTACGCGAGAGGAGGCCTAGCACATGGGTCAGAAAGTCTATCCTACCGGATTCCGGTTGGGAATAACCGAGAACTGGCGCAGCCGCTGGTATGCGAATAAAACGTACGCGACCATGCTGGAAAACGATATAGCGCTTCGCAAGTACCTGGGTAAGCGCCTTGAGCGTGCCGCCGTCTCCAAGATCGAGATCGAACGTGCCGGTGATAAGATCAAGATCATCATCACCACGGCTCGCCCTGGTATCGTCATTGGTAAGAAGGGCGCCGAGATCGATGAGCTGCGCAAAGACCTGGAAAAGATCGCCAATGGCCGGGTAAGCGTTGACGTCATTGAGATCAAGCGTCCCGAGCTTGACGCCGTGCTGATTGCTCAGTCGGTTGCCGAGCAGCTCGAAGGCCGCGTAGCTTTCAGGCGCGCTATGCGCAAGGCAGTTCAATCCGCTATAAAAAGCGGGGCGAAGGGTATCCGCGTCCAGTGCTCCGGGCGTCTCGGTGGCGCTGAGATGAGCCGTCGCGAATGGTACCGCGAAGGCCGTGTGCCGTTGCATACCATGCGTGCGAAGATCGATTATGGATTTGCGACCGCCGCGACGACGATGGGTTCCATCGGCGTCAAGGTCTGGGTCTACCACGGCGAGAGGCTCCCTGGGCAGCCCACGCCCGAGCCCGCGCTCGAAGGTTCGACGCGTCCCGTTCGTCCCCGTCGCAATGAAGGGAGAAAATAGACATGTTGATACCTAAGCGCATACGGCACCGCAAGGTGCAGCGCGGTTCTATGAAAGGCAAGGCAAAGGGCGGCACCGAGCTTAACTTTGGCGCGTATGGAATCCAGGCTCTCGAGCCTCATTGGATTACCAACCGTCAAATCGAGGCTGCCCGTATCGCGATGACCCGTCACATGAAGCGTGGCGGTCGGGTGTGGATCAACATCTTCCCCGACAAACCCATCACGAAGAAACCTGCCGAGACCCGTATGGGTTCAGGCAAGGGTAATCCCGAAGAATGGGTAGCTGTGGTCAAACCGGGTCGCATTATGTTCGAGATCGCTGATATCGATCGCGAGATCGCCCTCGAAGCGTTGCGTCTGGCGATCCAGAAGTTACCCATCAAGTGCAAGATAGTCACCCGTGACGCAGGTGGGGAGGAATAGATGAAAGGCAAAGAAATACGTGACTTGAGCAATGACGACCTCAAGCAAAAACTAAAGGACGGGCGTGCTGAGTTGTTCAACCTTCGTTTCCAGATGGCAACGAGCCAACTCGACAACACATCCCGTATCAAGCTTGTCAAGAAGGACATCGCACGGGTCCTCACCGAGATCCGTGCCCGTGAGCTCAACCTCGCTGTTGATCTCGTGAGTTAGGTGAGAGGACAGGATCAGGATAATGACAGAAGAACGCAATCGCCGTAAGGTACGTCAGGGTGTCGTCGTCTCCGCGAAGGGCGACAAGACCTGCGTCGTTGAGATCAAGGCGCGTAAGCCGCACAAGATCTACGGCAAAATGATGACGCGGACCAAGAAATTCCACGCGCATGACGAGCTGAACTCCGCTGGTCTCGGCGACGTTGTGCAGATTATGGAGACCCGTCCTATCTCGAAGCTGAAACGTTGGAGACTTATCGAGATCATTGAGAAGGCAAGGTAGGAGGCTTAAGATGATCCAGGTAGAGAGTATGCTGACAGTCGCTGATAACTCTGGTGCGCGTAAGGTTCAGTGCATCAAGGTTCTCGGTGGCTCAAAGCGCCGCTATGCAAGCCTCGGTGACGTCATCGTCTGTGCCGTGAAAGAGGCAACGCCTAACGGGAACATCAAAAAGGGCGAGATCGTCAAGTGCGTCATCGTGCGTGTTAAGAAGGAAGTCCGTCGCAAGGATGGCAGCTACATCAAGTTCGATCAAAACGCCGCGGTTGTCATCGATAACCAAGGTGGTCCCAAGGGTACCCGTATCTTTGGCCCCGTTGCCCGTGAGCTGCGTGACAAGCGTTACATGAAGATCGTCTCGCTTGCACCTGAGACGCTATAAACGCTATAAGGAGTACGTTAATGTCTAACAACAAGATGAGAATCAAGAAAGGCGACGCCGTCGAAATCATCAGCGGTAAGGATAAGGGCGTAAAAAGTGTTGTCATGCGCGCCATCCCTGAAAGCCGCCGCGTGATCGTCGAGAAAGTCGCCATTGCAAAAAAGGCACGCCGCCCAACGCGTGATAACCCGCAAGGGGGCATCATGTCCATCGAGCGTCCCGTGCATGTCTCAACAGTCATGCTCATTTGCCCGAAATGCAACAAGGCTACGCGCGTGAGCATGAAAGTCGATGGCAAGGAGAAAGTCCGCATATGCAAGAAGTGCGGTAAGGAGATTGATTAGTATGACAGCGCGACTCAAAGAGAAGTACACAACCGAGATCGTCTTAAAACTCAAGGAGCAGCTGAACATCGCCAACGTCAACGAGGTTCCCAGGCTGGAAAAGATCGTCGTGAACATGGGCGTCGGTGGCGCGGCACAGGATAAGAAACTCCTGGAAGCGGCTATTTCTGACATGCGCCTCATCACTGGGCAACAGCCAAAGGTCTGCCGCGCCAAGAAATCCATCGCTGCCTTCAAGGTGCGTACCGGCATGCCTGTCGGTTGCAAGGTGACTTTACGTGGCGAGCGGATGTGGGAGTTTTTGGATCGTTTGCTCTCGATGGCGATCCCGAGGATCCGCGACTTTCGTGGCATTCCAACAGATAGCTTCGATGGGCGTGGGAATTATTCAATGGGTGTGACAGAGCAGCTTATCTTCACCGAGATTGATTATGACAAGGTCGATCGTACACGTGGCATGGACATCACCTTTGTCACGACAGCAAAAACTGACGCGGATGCAAGAGCATTATTCGATGCGCTTGGTTTCCCGTTTAAGAGGGCATAGGAGAGAGTAATGGCAAAAAAATCGATGATTGCCAAGGCGAAGCGTGAACCGAAGTTCTCAACACGCGAGCACAACCGCTGCATACGGTGCGGACGCCCCAGAGCGTTTTATCGTAAGTTCGGCCTGTGTCGCGTGTGTCTGAGGGAAATGGCCAGCCGCGGTGAACTGCCCGGCGTCAAGAAAGCAAGCTGGTAGGCAGCGGTTTTTTCGACGTACGGGAGGCTATCAGGCAAGGCGCCTTCATCATGGGTGAAAACGAACCAGCCTGCGAGCTCATCTCAAACAAGGAACAAAGGAGTAACAATGTCTATGACAGACCCTATTGCGGATATGCTCACCCGGGTGCGCAATGCGAACTCCGCAAACAAGGACACCGTCTCGATGCCAACAAGCAAGAAGCTTGTCGAGATCGCCCGAATCCTTAAGGAGGAGGGATATATCGTTGACTATGATGTGATTCCCGACGAGCCAGTCGGCACGTTGACGATCACTTTGAAATACGGTGCCAAGAAGGAAAAGACCATCCGTGGCCTCAAGCGCATCTCTAAACCCGGCCTGCGTGTGTATGCCGGCAAGGACGATCTGCCGCGTGTGCTCGGCGGGCTTGGCACTGCTGTTATATCCACGTCGAATGGCGTGATGACCGACCGCGATGCCCGCAAGGCTGGCATTGGCGGCGAAGTCATCGCGTACATCTGGTAAGACCGGGAGGAGAGGTAGAAGATGTCACGTATTGGCAAACAACCCATTCCGGTTCCTGCCGGGGTGGATGTGGTTATTGACGGACAAGCCGTTAAGGTCAAAGGCGCGAAAGGTGAGCTGGTTCACACCTTTTTGCCACAGGTGCGTATCAAGCAGGAGGGTGCTACCCTTTTTGTCGAGCGTATCGATGATAGCCGTGAAGCACGCTCATTCCATGGGTTATCACGCACGCTGCTTTCAAACATGGTCACCGGCGTAAGCGCTGGTTTTTCGAAAAACCTCGAGATCATCGGCGTTGGGTATCGTGCAGCTCTCAAAGAGGGCAACTTGGAGATGCAGCTGGGATACTCCCATCCGGTTATCGTCAAGGCGCCTGAGGGAATCAGCTTTGAGGTGCCGGCGCCTACGCAAATCATCGTGCGAGGGATCGACAAACAACAAGTTGGGCAAATCGCTGCAAACATCCGCAAATGGCGTAGTCCGGAGCCATATAAGGGCAAAGGCATACGGTATGCAGGCGAACGCGTCCGTCGCAAGCTTGGCAAAGCTGCGGGTAAATAGGGCATGAAGGAGCATACTCATGAATAAACTCAAAGATAAAGCCAAAAGCCTCAAACGCCGTCAGACGCGTGTTCGAGGTAAGATAAGCGGGACGCCTGACGTTCCTCGTCTGCGCGTCACGCGCTCGAATGCGAATATCTATGCTCAGCTCATCGATGATGTGGCCGGTCGCACGCTCGTCTCGGCGTCTTCGCTTGACCCTGAGTTCAAGAAGTCCGGCAAGAGCGGCGCGACGATTGAAGGCGCTACGGTTGTCGGGGAGCTTGTAGGAAAACGCGCACTGGATGCCAATATCGACAAGGTCGTATTCGATCGCGGAGGGCATCTCTATCATGGTCGTATCAAGGCGTTGGCCGACGGTGCACGTAGCGCCGGCGTGATATTCTAGGAAGGTGGATGGTAGATGCCAAGGATCAAAGCACCGGTTCCTGAGCTGCAGGAGCGAGTCGTGTACATCAACCGTGTCTCCAAGGTCGTCAAGGGCGGTCGTCGTTTTGCGCTGACCGCGCTCGTGGTTGTAGGAGATGGAGCGGGGCACGTCGGCGTAGGTATGGGTAAGAGCGCTGAGGTACCGATTGCTATTAAAAAGGGCGTCGAAGACGCCAAGAAGAACATGTTCGAAGTGCCGTTAACTGAAGCGGGCACACTGCCGCACGAGGCGCTCGGCGTCTTTGGGGCGGGCAAAGTGCTGCTGCGTCCGGCAACGCCAGGTACTGGCGTTATCGCGGGCGGTCCAGTCCGTGCATTGATGGAACTTGCAGGCGTTAAAGACGTGCTCTCGAAGTCACTTGGCACCAACAACGCGATGAATATCGTCAAGGCTGCTGCTGAGGGCTTAAAGAGCCTTTCGAGCCCTAACGATGTTGCTCGCCGCCGTGATCTCAGCGTTGCCAAGATCTACGGCTGGAAGGAGTAAAGTCATGCCAGTAAAAGAAACCAAGCAAGAAACTGTTAAAACGCTCAAGGTCACTCAGATCAGGAGCACGATCGGTTTTCCCGCCGACCAGATTAAGACTATCCGTGCGCTTGGTCTTGGTAGGATCAACAAATCAGTCGAGCAGGTTGATAACCCAGCCGTTCGAGGGATGATCTTTAAAGTCAAGCATCTTGTTAAAGTGGAGGAGATCTAAATGCAACTTCACGATCTAGCCCCGACTTCCGGATCCAAGAAGGACCGCAAGCGTGTTGGTCGTGGCCACGGTTCAGGCCATGGCAAGACAGCGACCCGCGGTTACAATGGCCAGAAATCCCGTGCTGGTGGAGCTAAGGCCAACGGCTTTGAGGGCGGTCAGACTCCGCTTGCGCGCCGTCTGCCTAAGCTTCCCGGCTTTACCAACATCAACCGTGTCGATTTTGCACCTGTCAATGTGGGACGGCTCGAGTTTTCCTTTGACGATGGCGATATTGTCGACGCCCAAACCTTGGTTGATAAGGGTATAATAAAGAATACGCAAACACTCGTTAAGATCCTGGGCGACGGCTCTCTCACGAAAAGCCTGACAGTCAGGGTCGATAAGGTTTCGGCTACGGCGGCAGAGAAGATCATCTCTGCTGGAGGGAAGGTAGAAGCACCGTGCTAAGTGCTCTTATCAATGCGTTCCGTGTTGCTGATCTTCGCAAGAAGATTCTTTTCACCCTTGCTATCATCGCCTTATACCGCTTGGGATCCTATGTTCCTGTGCCTGGCGTTGATGCTGCTGCCCTCGGTGCGGCTTTTGCAAATGCCCAGGGCGACAATCCTGCGCTGTTGATGCTCAATCTCTTTTCGGGCAACGCGCTTTCCAAGTTCTCGGTATTCTCGCTCGGTATCATGCCGTACATCACGGCGTCGATCATCATGCAGCTTATGCAGGGCGTCATCCCTTCATTGCAGCGTATGGCGAAAGAAGGGGAGAGCGGACGGAAGCGCATCACGCAGATTACAAGGTATCTGTGCCTCGTGCTCGGCGTCATCAACGGTATCGGGTACCTGTTCCTGTTCCAGAACCAGTACGGCATGACCTTCAGCCCTGCGATGCCGGTCTTTGTCACGAGTTGCATTATCGTTCTTACTCTTGTGGCAGGCGTCGGCTTTATCATGTGGATGGGCGAGCTCATCACCCAGCGTGGTGTGGGCAATGGTATGTCGCTGATCATCTTCGCGAACATCATCGCTGGTTTCCCGAACGTCATCGCCCAGTCCTGGCAGCAGAACATCGGCCTTACCGCCCTCATCTTCATTGTGGTGCTGCTGGTGATTCCCGGCATCGTGCTGGTCGAACGAGCCCAGCGACGAATACCGGTTAACTACGCAAAACGTATCCAGGGGCGTCGCGTCATGGGTGGGCAGTCGACCTACATCCCGCTTAAGGTCAATGGCGCCGGCGTTATCCCCATCATCTTTGCAAGCTCGCTATTGTACTTCCCGGCGCAGCTTGCGGTATTCTTTAACGTCGGGTGGCTCACATCGGCCTCGAACGCGTTGGCGTCAGGCCCTGTCAACTGGGTGCTTAACTTTACACTTATCGTCTTTTTCTGCTTCTTCTATACATCGATGGTCTTTAATCCTGAGGATACCGGCGACAACCTACGCAAGCAGGGCGGGTTTATCCCCGGTGTGCGGCCTGGTACCGCAACGGTTCAGTACATTAAAAACGTACTCAACCGCATCACGCTGCCTGGTGGTATCTATATTGCTCTCATCGCTGTTGTTCCGAGCATCCTGTTCATGTTCACAGGCGACAGGCTGATTCAGACCTTTGGCGGAACGTCAATCCTTATTATGGTCGGCGTTGCCCTCGATACGATGAGCAAGATAGAAAGCCAACTCAAGCAGCATCATTACGACGGCTTCTTCAAGTAACATCCCACTCGCCCCGGATCCTGAAATGGAATTGAATCCAGAATCGTCCCGGGGCGAGCTGGAGAGTTATTGAATTGCATGACGTGTCAAACAGAACTCCGTGTGTCAGACAGAACTTCGGAAACCGTAATCGGCCTCTTACAGAAAGGATTAACATGAACATAGTCCTCCTAGGTGCACCCGGCGCCGGCAAAGGCACCCAAGCCGCCAAACTCATCGCTGAATATGATATCGCCCATATCTCGACTGGGGATATCCTGCGTGCAGCAGTGAAAGCCCAGACCGTACTTGGTCTTGAGGCTAAAACCTATATGGACAATGGCGAGCTTGTCCCTGATTCTGTGGTCATTGAACTGGTCAAGGAGCGCCTGCAGGAAAAAGACACCGAAAAGGGCTTTATCCTCGATGGTTTTCCTCGTACGGCCACCCAAGCGGTCGTATTGGATTCTGAGCTGATTGAGATGGGACGCGCTATCGACAAAACCATCGCCATCCTGGTTGATGCGGAGGTCATCGTCGAGCGTTTATCCTCGCGGCGCCTGTGCCGTGCCTGCGGTTATATCGGTAACGCTGCCGATGCCTGTTGCCCCACCTGCGGCGGCGAGATGTACCAGCGTGACGATGACAAGCCGGAGACGGTGCGCAACCGCCTCGATGTCTATGAGAAGTCGACCGCCCCATTAATCGATTATTATCGTGGCGCCGAGTTGCTCTTTGAGGTCGATGGCGACCGTCCGGTCGATGAGGTCTTCGCCGACATCAAGCGCGCCCTGGCCTAGTACCTCTGCAATAGGCACATGCTTCAGGTTGTCGTCCTGAGCAAGCACCCGACAGGGTGCGCTGTCGAAGGACCTAGTGGGAGAGCTGTTGGGTTGGTTGAGTTGTCGCCCAAAAAACTAATGTGTTGGCAATCGCTCGGTTGAGCTATCGGCCAAAGGGTGCAGCGCGCTATGATTCACCTTAAAAGACCAGCTGATATCGAGGCCATGAAGGAGGCTGGGCGTGTAAGCGCCAAGGCTCTGCGAAAGACCGGCGAGTTGGTGCGCCCGGGCATCTCCACGTTAGAACTCGACCGTTTTGCCGAAAACCTCATACGTATGGAAGGCGGCATTCCCGCCTTTCTTGGTTATAACGGCTTTAAAGGCAGCATCTGTTCGTCGCTCAACGACCAGATCGTGCACGGCATCCCTTCGCGCGACGTCATCTTAAAAGAGGGCGATATCCTCTCCATCGATACGGGCGCCATCGTGGGCGGATGGGTCGGCGACAACGCTGCGACCTTTGCGGTTGGCCATATCAGCAAGCAGGCCCAGCGTCTGCTTGAAGCGACTGAAGCAGCGATGTGGGCTGGTATCGAGGCAGCATGCCCCGGCGGTAATCTCGGTGACATCGGCTATGCAATCCAACACATCGTGGAAGGCGCCGGTTTTGGCGTGGTGCGCGAATACGTGGGGCATGGTATCGGCCATGCCATGCATGAGCCACCTAATGTTCCCAATTTTGGAAAACGCGGCAATGGTCTGAAACTTAAAGCCGGTCTTGTGCTGGCGATCGAGCCTATGGTCAATGCGGGTTCAGGGGCGACCCGTGGCCCTTATGATGACCGGTGGACCGTGTTCTCAGCGGATAACAGCCTCTCGGCTCATTTTGAGCGTACGGTAGCCATTACCGCCGACGGACCTTTGATCCTGACCAAAGAGTGATATGGGCGCCAAATCACACACCTTCACCTTCCTTGGAACAGGGGCTTCCAGTGGCGTTCCCAGCTACTATTGCGGTTGCGACGCCTGTGTAGAAGCGCTGACCAACCCTTTGGCAGCGCGAGGATGCGCCTGCGCGCTCGTCTCCGGCACTGAGAATACCCTTATCGACGCCTCTCCTGACCTGCGCACCCAACTGATGCGCGCAGGCGCAAAGGACGTCGCGCGGGTGCTGGTAACCCATGAGCACTTCGATCATATCGGTGGTATTCCGCAGCTGGAGTTCTATGTCAAACTGCGTCGCCTGGGATCCCTGCCAGCACAGGCGAGCCCGCGAGTTAGTGCCATCGATACGCAAGCTGCCGCAGGACCTCTGCCGGTGTATGCAAATTCTCGTGTCTGCGAAGCCATCGAGCAGCAATTCTCCTTTATGATGGATACCCTGGAGCTACATCCCATTGAGGTAGGGGAGAGTCTTACATTCGATGGCGTGCGTTATACGCCGCTTCCTGCTGTGCATAATCCAGGGGCCTTCGGGTTTCTGCTTAAGACGGCTACGACAAGGCTTGCCTACTTTCCTGACACGAGCGCACTTGACCCTGCAGTCATCGAGCAACTGGGCAAGCTGGATTACCTTGTCCTTGATGCAACCTACAACGTGCGAAACTGGATACCCCACGCGCACCTCTCAATCGATGAAGCCATCGTCTTGGCTCAACGGATCGATGCTCGTGAGACGTATCTCACCCATCTTTCCATGCATTACGACGAGCCCATCACAACAGCACAGCTCGAAGATAAGCTCGCCTCTTATAGCGGCCGCATCCAAGCTGCCTATGATGGCTTAACCTTGGCGTTGTAGGGCATTTACGCGGCGAAAATTGTTTACTGCTCAGGTGACATAGACAGCTGACAAAGAAGTCCCTTATCAGCAGGTTGCGTTCAGACGGAGACAGCCTTTTTCCTTGGTGCCAGTTCGAAGCCGTAGGCAGCAATAACTCGACAGATGGTGCTATAGCGTGGATCATTCTCTTCAGACAATGAACGATAGAGCGCTTCACGCGATAAACCTGTTTTTCGGGAAAGATCCGTCATACCACCGCTCACCCGCGCAACTTCTTTCAAGGCAGCTGGGAGCAATGCCGGATCCTCGTCCATAACAGCTTCAAGGTAGTATGCGATGTCTTCATCGCTTCTTAAATACTTCGATATTTCAAAGTCACTGATTCTTTCAGTCATATTATTCTCTTTTCCATTCGTTGGCTAACCTCTGTGCAATTTCTATATCTTTGTTTTGTGATTGCTTACTGCCACCGGCGAGCAGCAGAATGATCTCAGAGCCTTTCTGAGTATAGTAAATTCGGTAGCCAGAGCCATAATCAATCCTCATCTCGGCAATGCCACCGGAAAGGTATTTATGGTCGCCAGGGTTTCCTTCTGCAAGACGTAAGATGCGAGCACCGATGCGAAGCTGAGCTTGATGATCTCTGAGACCATCAAGCCATTTTTCAAACGTCTCTGTCTGCTTGATTTGCATGCAAACAGTGTAACCTATCGACTACACTTTAACAAGTAATCGCTATTAAGCTGTCGCCAGATGAGCACGAGCGCTGGTAACTGTAATTGAGTTGTCGCCCAGTGGTTTGCACCTTATACGTCCCCGTGTCAACCCAGACGGTTGCTTCGCTTCAATAATCAGCAGAATCAATCTTTAGGATAAGGTCCAAGACTTCTCGCTTCGGTGTGATATCCTTTAGTCGGCATAAGCGTTCAGGTAGAATCCAAGATGAGACAAGGAGGCAGGAGATGCGAGGAGAGATCAGGAAAAAGGAGCGGATTCTTTCTGCTGAAGATACGCTGAATCTGATAAAGAATGCCGAGTATGGCGTACTTGCGACAATCAACGCAAAAGGACAGCCCTGCACCACGGCGCTCAACCATGTGTTTGTCGATGGTGTGTTTTACTTCCACTGTGGGCTGCAAGGGGAGAGGCTTGACAATATTGCACTGAATCCTCAAGTCTCCCTCTTTATCGTTGGGGTAGCTGACGTGGAATATGATCAATTCACCACCGCGTTTTCCTCAGCGGTGATACATGGGGCGATACAGCGCGTGGAGGATCCTGACGAAAAGCTACGGGCGCTGACCGCGCTGGTCGGGCGCTATTCAAGCGAGGTCATCCCCGAGCAGGTTAAGAAGGATTTCATTGCAGCTGGGGTCAACGGAGTCACTATCCTTAAACTCGTGCCTGAGCATATTACCGGCAAAGGCCGACTATCGCGCAAGCGCCCGTGCCTGGTGTACTGATTCGGGAGAAGGGCTGACATGAGTTCTAAACAGGAAGCAATCGCGCAGTATCTCAGTGGCGTAACATTCTTTTCGTGCCTTGATGATACCGAACGTTTGGATTTGGCGGCGACGGCTCGTGAGACGACGAAGAAAGCCGGCCAGGCGCTCATACATGAGGGTGAGATTCCCACCTATGTCTACGTATTGAAGAAAGGCGCCGTGGTTGGTTTTTTCCTGCATCCGGGCGGAAAGAAGTCCATTGTCTTACATTATGGACCGGGCAAACCGTTTGCAGTTGAACCGGCACTAATGAGTTGTCGCTTGTGCGGGACGATAGAGATTGCAGAAGATGCGGTGGTTGTGGCTTTGCCGGTCGAACCGATAAAAAAGCTCATGGAGTCTAACAACACCTTTGCAAACCAGATTGCCAAACATGCGATGACCTCAACCATACATTTAATCGACCTGCTCAAGGATTCAAGCTTTGCTGCATCTGCTCGCCTGAGCCGCTACCTGTTCCGTCGTGCTCTCGAATCGAGCAAGCCTCGTGGAGAAGGCTTGTGTTTTGATCTGGGGATGAAAAAGGGCATGCTTGCCGACTATCTCGGCATAACACCAGAAACCTTATCCCGGTCGTTCTCGCAGTTGCAAAACGGGGGCATCATCACGGTCAAAGGCTCAAAGATTATCGTGAACAGCGCCCGCGATCTGGTGCGCTTATCCGAAGGTTTCCAGGAGCAGGACAGTATTACGTGATGCCAGCTTCTCATTGTTACTGAGCACAGGGACAGCCAATACGTGGGTTCATTGTCGGACACACGCATGCTTCCTATTAATCTCCCACTAAACCCCAGATCAGGTCTGGGGTGACATGAAAACAGCAATACTGAGCACAGGGACAGCCAATACGTGGGTTCATTGTCGGACACACGCATGCTTCCTATTAATCTCCCACTAAACCCCGGATCAAGTCTGGGGTGACATAAAAACAGCAATACTGAACACAACGAGAGCCAATACGTGGGTTCTTTGTCGGACACACGCATGCTTCCTATTAATCTCCCACTAAACCCCAGATCAGGTCTGGGGTGACATGAAAACAGCACTACATTTAAACGGCGGTGGCTGTGAGGCCACCGCCGTTTGTTGGTAAAACAATAGAATCAGCCTACAGTTTTGCCAAAGCCTGGTCGATGATCTGCTCGGCTTTGTCGAGCAATTGTTTCGTCAGTGCTGAGTTGTGTGCTCCATAACTGTTCTCGACAAATACAAAGTCGAAGTAGAATTGTCCGTTTCGTACCGCCAAACGCAGCTCGGCTAATAGCGCCTCGCTTGCTCCAGATTGGGCAGCCTGCCCGATCTTGATGTGCAAGTCAGCGAGTTTTCCCCCGATTGTAACCAGACGGTCATGCGTCGTCTTCTGGATGGCAGCGACACTGGTTGGAAGGTTGCCCTTGTGACAGGAATTGCATCTTTCATCCTGTATCTCCTGGTTCTTTACTGGACTCATCCAGTTATGCGATATGAACTCGACGCCCTTGCTGTTTGTGGTGGTTCCCATGTGACAATCCCCACAACTCCTGTTGCCCATGCCCGACGCCATGCTGCCTGTTCCGTTGATTGTCTCGAACTCAGGGTGTTGAACCTTGATCATGGCGGCGCCGCTGATGCTGTTCGTGAAGTCAGAAAAATTTATGGCGTTGTAATAGGCAAGTATCGCATCCGGGTTCATATTGCTCAGGCCATTCCAAGGCAGTATTGTTGCCTTGGTTGTTGGATCGAAGTAGTACTCGTTGTGGCATTGGCCACATACGAGCATACCCGAGTCGACCTTGCTCATGTCTGCACCAAGAGCGTCTTTGAGATAACCGGCGGTTACAACCAGCTCACCATCGGTATTCTCATGGCAGTTGTAGCAGCTGACAGATTCGCTGATTTTTGCGTAGATTTCTGCGAAGTCAGTCGAGTAAACGCCAACACCCTCAGAATTGACCAGGGCGGTCATCTCTGGCGACTTACATGTCAGGCAGTTTGCCAGCAGATGAGGGCGTCCGGTGGCGGCAACATCCTCAAGCGTATAAGGGTGTCCGCGCGCTTCGTTGTAGTCCTTTGCAAAACCCATGCCGTCATAGATGGTCACGAGGAACGGATACTGCGTCAGATAACTGGGTTTAGCCGTGTTGCTCGTATTCTTCATGAACGATTCGTAGACATCAGGATGGATGTCTTTCCATTGTTCGGCGGTGATGACGCCCAGCTCATTTGGTTCCGGTTTCTTTGGGTTACAGGCCGCAAGGCAAACCATCACCACAATCAGGATTATCACACTTAGCCAAACGAGAGGTTTTAGATTCTTCATTCTCCCTCCTTTCCCAGTCTAATAAGCTCTCGATGTGCATATTAAATTCATCAGAGTTAGGAGTATTTGACATTAGTCAAAAGAGTTATACCGATATTAGTGTAATCTTTGAATGTACGAGTTGGACTTTGAAAAGCGTTTCCGGCTCAACCAGTAGTATACAGAAGCTGTTGGTTGAAACCTGAGTGGCGTATTACTGGTAAACGGCATCTGCGAAAAAGCTGATGGTTGAAATCTGAGCTTCGTTGCCTATTAGAGAGCTGACAGTTGAAACCTAAGCTCCGTTACCCTATAATGCCTATTTAGGAGGAGACGGCTAATCGTCTACGATTATTAGGAGAGTTACATGAGTGATGAATTCAATGGCATCGATGATGCCGCAGTAGTGGGCGAAGAAGAGCAAGTAGAAACCGCAGCAGAGGGGGCAGAAGAGCAAGCTGAGACAGAAGAAAAAGGGAAGGCAAAGAAGCCGAAAAAGAAGGGTAACCGCAAGAAAACCCTGCTGATTGTCGGCATCGTTCTCGTGGTTTGTATTGCAGCAGTAGTTACTGTGTATTTGACGACTCACAGTAACCCACACTTCTGTAACGCACTATGCCATGTTCCGATGGATCCCTATGTGGAAAGCTTTGACAACGGTATCTCGGTGAAAGACGAACAAAACGACCCGAAGAATCCGTATCCTTTGTATCTGGAAGTTGTCAAGCACAAGGAAGCTGGCCTCGTTTGCCTGGATTGCCATGAGCCAACAATGAGTGAACAGATCAGCGAAGGTCTCAAGTGGGTTACTGGCGACTACGCGGTACCGCTGAGGAGCTTTATCCTGACGATTAAGGAACCCACCAAGGATAACCATGTAAGTGGCGACGCATTCTGCCTGCGCGAAGGCTGCCATGAGGCAACCACACAGCAAGCGCTTGTGGGAACGACCGCACATGTATCAACGACACGTATCATCCACGAGTACCCGCACCAGGTAGCCAACTGCTCGAACTGCCACAAGGTACACTCACAGTCCGTACTGGTCTGCGCAGCTTGTCATGATGACGAAATAAAATTGCCTGAAGGTTGGGCGCGTCCATAAGAAAGAACGCACGGAGAACGTACGCTTCGAAATACTCGTAATGTGGGCGAAGAGCAGGTTGGTCTGCTCTTCGCGTCACTTTGGCAGATATTAGTTTTCCTGTTGAACGGAACCGTTTGTTATGAACAGTAAGACCAAGAAACGACTTATCATCTCGACGCTCGCCATCATCGTCATCGTTATTGTGATGGTGGCATTTGCTGGTGCAGGCGGGGCGGCAAAAAGCCTGACGCTGGCGCAAGCGGTATCGGGTGATTACACCAATCAACGTGTTCAGGTTGAGGGTACGGTAGTAGACGATTCATATCGCACAGAGGGTTCCATGACAACATTTAAGATTTATGACCCTGCCGTCGGCCCTTCTCAGGCGCTTGAGGTGCGCTACACAGGTATGCTTGCAGCTACCTTTGGCGGCGGCATCGTCGCTATCTGTACCGGCACCCTCAACGAGAACGGTGCGCTCATCGCTACCGAGCTTGTTACGAAGTGTCCCTCGAAATATGAGAGTGCCGAAGGTGCTGTTACGGTTGCGCAACTGCTCCGCTCAGCAGAAACATTGGCTGGAGTTGAGGTCAAGCTTGCAGGATATATCAAACCAGGAACACTGAAAGACCCGGAATCAGGCGTTCGTTTTATCGTATTCTCTCAGGACAGCGAGCTGCCGGTTATCTATACCGGAGCTCTACCTGAGGGTTGCAAGGAGGGCAGCGCTGTAATCATCAGCGGGATCCTCGAGTTACGCACCAGCGCTGGAGGCACCAGTCGCTTTATAGCCATAGATGTAGCTCTTGAAAGGATTGGATGATGGCATCTTTTGGATGGGGTGTGCTGCTTTGCACACTGATCGTTTCGCTTGCTGGAACCGCCCTGCTCTTAATGGGAGCGCTGAAGAAAAGCGCCTCGCAGCGTATTGTTTCGCTTGGTCATATTACCGTGGTTGTCACTGTTTCCTTGCTTACCTTGTGCTGTGGCATCATTCTCTTTGCACTGCTTACGGGCGACGTCACCCTTGAATACGTCATACGCAATCGCCCCTTGGACGGCGACCGCCTCTTCCAGATCGCGGCTTTATGGGGTGGACGCCAGGGCTCATTATTGTTCTGGGCCTGGCTTATCTCCGTGTTCACCCTTGTGGTATTCCTCTTCCGCCGCAAGCAGGCTGACAAGCTTGATGCGGCAGCGCTTGC
>WQXX01000006.1 GCA_009781535.1 Coriobacteriia bacterium
AATCACCGCTACCAGCAAAGTAGGTCTTTGAAAAACAAAGACGTGATATACGAGTAGTCGTGGGAATGGATGATTGGATTTGAAGCCAGACATGGGGCGAGGCGTAAGCAAAGGTGCCAGTGGCACGTTTGCAGCCGAGCGTCCGAAGTGAGCAGAGCGAACGAGGACACGCGATTTTGCGACCTTCAAAATCGCATCAAATCCAATCACCGCTACCATCAAAGTAAGACTTCAGAAAACGAAGACGTGCTATAAAAGCAATCACAGGAACCATTGATTGGATTTGAACCAATCATACCCATCAAATCAAAAACCCCATCCATTGAACATGCCCCTCGAGGGCAAACAATCCCTTAAGGAGGAATAGCATCATGGCAAAAGCAAAATTCGAGCGCACCAAGCCCCACGTTAACATTGGTACCATCGGTCATATTGACCACGGCAAGACGACACTGACAGCCGCCATCTCCAAGACTTTGGCGACAAAAGGACTTGCCACCTTCACCGCGTTTGACGAGATCGACAAGGCTCCGGAGGAGCGCGAGCGCGGTATCACCATCTCGATTGCCCATATCGAGTATCAGTCCGAAAGCCGCCACTACGCTCACGTCGATTGCCCCGGTCATGCCGACTACATCAAGAACATGATCACGGGTGCTGCTCAGATGGACGGCGCCATCCTCGTAGTCGCCGCAACCGACGGCCCCATGCCTCAGACCCGCGAGCACATCCTGCTTGCCCGTCAGGTCGGCGTCCCCTACATCGTGGTATTCCTCAACAAGTGCGACATGGTCGACGACGAGGAGCTGCTTGAGCTCGTTGAGATGGAAGTCCGTGAGATGCTGTCGAACTACGAGTTCCCCGGCGATGACACTCCGGTTGTCCGTGGCTCCGCCCTTCGTGCTCTTGAGGGAGATTTTGAATCTCAGAAGGCTATCTGGGAGCTCATCGAAGCTGTTGACAATTACATCCCCACGCCAGAGCGCGACATCGACAAGCCCTTCCTCATGGCTGTTGAGGACGTCTTCACGATTACTGGCCGCGGCACCGTTGCCACTGGCCGTATCGAGCGCGGCGTCATCAAGGTCAACGAGCCAGTCGAGATCGTCGGTATCAGGGAGACTGCCAAGACGGTCTGCACAGGTGTCGAGATGTTCCGCAAGATTTTGGATCGCGGCGAGGCAGGCGACAATGTCGGCATCCTGCTGCGTGGCACCAAGCGCGAGGATATCATCCGTGGCCAGGTCCTCTGCAAGCCGGGTAGCGTAACCCCGCACACCGAGTTCGAGTCCCAGGTCTACATCCTCACCAAAGAGGAAGGCGGCCGTCACACTCCGTTCTTCGATGGTTATCGTCCGCAGTTCTACTTCCGCACCACCGACGTCACAGGCGTTGCGCATCTGCCTGAGGGCACCGAGATGGTCATGCCGGGCGACAACATTGCCATCACCGGCAAGCTCATCAACCCGATCGCCATGGAAGAGGGTCTCCGCTTCGCTATCCGTGAGGGTGGGCGTACCGTTGGCTCTGGCCGTGTAACCAAGATCATCAAATAGACATTGAACGTATCTGCGAGTCCGACACAGCGTGTCGGACTCGCAGTGTGCACTGTAATCCGTAGGAGGATCCATGCGAGTGTTGGTTACCTTGGCATGCACCGAGTGTAAACGCCGTAACTATACGACCAAAAAGAATAAGCAAAGCAACCCACAGCGTATCGAGTTTAAGAAATACTGCAAGTGGTGCAAGACACACACCGTCCACCGCGAGACGCGGTAGTTGAGGCGCATCGGGTCATGGTATAGTGGCTGTGCGAGCAGGTTTGAGGTAGCAGGCAGGATCAAGGTGTTTAACGCAGGCCAGTAGCTCCAATGGTAGAGCGGCGGTCTCCAAAACCGCATGTTGGGGGTTCGAGTCCCTCCTGGCCTGCCAGATTCAGATCTAATCGAAGCCTTGACATGATCAGACAAGAAACGCTAGGAACAAAGATGGCGAAAGAAAGCAAAACAACAGGAACCAGCGCCAGAGTCCAATCTAAGGATCAGGCCAAGAAAGACCCTGCGCCTGTAAAGGCTGCTGTCAAGGGTTCCTCAAAGAGCGCCCCAAAAAGCTCTACCAAGAGCGATCCAAAGAGCGATTCAAAAAGCGTCGCAAAGAACGCTCCGAAAAAAGCTCCCAAAAACGTTCAAAAGAGCACAGCCAAGAGCGCTTCAAAGAGCCAGAAGAAAACCAACAAAAAGCCGAATATCTTTAAGCGTTTCGCTGCGTATATCAGGAATGTGCGTCTCGAGATCAAGAGAACGACGTGGCCTTCGCGCAAAGAGGTTCTCAACATGACCATTATCGTTGTCGTTGCGCTTTTGTTCTTTGGCGTTCTTATCCTGGTTCTCGATCAGGTCATGGTCCAGATCGTCAACTTCCTCTCACAATTCAAGGTGGGTGCAAATGCCCCTGCTGACAATGCGGTCAACGTGGTGAATGTTGCCGATGCGATGGCGCAGTACGCCCGCTTCCTTTTGACAGGCGGCAAGTAATCCATGGCTAAGAAATGGTACGTTCTGCACACCTACAGCGGATATGAGAACAAAGTCCGACATAACCTGCTGCATCGTATAGAATCAATGGGCTTTGAAGACCGTGTCTTTGATATCCAGATACCCACAGAAGAGGTCATGGAGATTAAGGATGGCGGTAAGCGCGTCACCTCAGAAAAAAAGATATTCCCCGGATATGTGCTTGTGCGTATGGAGCTTGACGACCAGAGCTGGAGTGTTGTCCGCAACACGCCGGGCGTCACGGGCTTTGTAGGCGCCCAGGGCAAACCCACGCCGCTTTCGCGCGAGGAGTACAACAAGATCATGAAGCGTGTCGATACCGATGCGCCCAAGAAGACCTCTTCAAATCTCGTTGTCGGCATGAGCGTCAAAGTTACCTCAGGGCCGCTTGCTGAGTTTGACGGCACGATTTCTGAAGTAAACCCTGAAGCAGGCAAGATCAAAGTGCTTGTCTCGATCTTCGGGCGTGAGACCCCTGTTGAGTTGAGCTACGATCAGGTCGCCCGGCTGTAGACGTGGGTTTTTGCACAACGGCTGTGTTTAGCCAAAGAGTTGAACATACTGTGGACGGTGCCCCATCCGGGACGCTTCTCACCGGCCATTTGAGATAGATTAATGAAAGAGAAGGATTTGAGAGCGCGTGCCAAGAACCTTGTGCACGCATCTTGTGACGTTTAAGGAGACGTACCATGGCTCCCAGAAAGAAGATTACCGCTTTAGTCAAGCTACAGATCAAGGCAGGCGCAGCAACGCCAGCGCCTCCCGTCGGTCCGGCGCTTGGTTCTAAAGGCGTCAACATCATGCAATTCTGCCAGGCGTTTAATGCGGCGACGGCAGACAAAGGTGGGACAATCATACCGGTCGAGGTCACCGTCTATGAGGACAAGACCTTTGACTTTGTGACCAAGACCCCACCAGTTGCCGTCCTTATCAAGGAAGCGCTGAGTCTTAAAGCAGGCTCAAAAGAGCCGCATCTCGTTAAGGTGGGCACCTTAACGAAAGCTCAACTGCGGCAGATCGCCGAGATCAAACTCCCTGACCTCAATGCCAACGACATTGACGCAGCAATGAAGATCGTCAAGGGCACCGCGCGCTCGATGGGCGTGCGCATCCAAGGCGTTCCAGAAACCGGCGTGTACACCAAGAGCAAGAAACGCAGAGGGCCGGCGTCTGCGATGTCTGTTATGCCGATGCCCGTTGAGGAAGAACCAGAGGAAGAAGCGGCTGAAGCTGTCGAGGCAGTGGAAGCTGCAGTGGAATAAGCCTCCAATCTGAGGGCAACGAAGTATCAAGCCGCCTAAAAAGGCGGGGAGTTCGGAGGGTCGGCATGACCCGCTATTACGAGACCAATGAAGGAGTACATCATGCCAAAGATTACAAAGAATCAGAAGATCCAGCGCGCCAAAGTCGTGAAAGGCAAGCTTTATTCCCCGCTTGCTGCTGCACGTCTTGCCCAAGAGATCGCAGTTGCAAACTTCGATGAGACACTTGAAGTCCACCTGCGCCTCGGCGTCGATACCCGTCAAGCTGACCAGCAGGTCCGCGGATCTGTGTCGCTGCCAAACGGCACAGGCAAGACTGTCCGCGTTTTAGTCTTCGCCGAGGGCGATAAGGCCAAAGAGGCCGAAGCTGCTGGCGCCGAAGTCATAGGGTCAGACGAACTTATCACCCAGATCCAGGGCGGTTTCCTTGGATTTGACGCTGCTGTTGCAACACCTGACCTGATGGCAAAGGTCGGACGTTTGGGCAAGATCCTCGGCCCGCGCGGCCTCATGCCCAATCCCAAGCTCGGCACCGTCACCAACGACGTCACCCGAATCGTCGGCGAGCTTAAAGCTGGCCGCGTCGAGTACCGTGCCGACCGTTATGGTATCTGTCACGTGCCGATTGGCAAGCTCTCGTTTACAACCGAAAAACTCGTCCAGAATTATGCCACTCTGCTCGATGAGATCATTCGTGTTAAGCCAGCAGCTTCCAAGGGACGCTATCTCAAGACGATCACCTTTGCATCGTCCATGGGCCCTGGCATCTCGATAGATACAACCAAGACCCGCAACCTGCTCGTCGAAGACGCTGAAGATTAGCAAATGTCGCCCCAGACCTGATCTGGGGCCTAGTGTGAGACTGACAGGCAGCGTGCGTGTGTCCGACAAACAACCTGCGTATTGGCAATCGCAATAATCGTGGCGTTACATTACGTACTGCGATGTCGCCCCAGACCTGATCTGGGGTCTAGTGTGAGACTGACAGGCAGCGTGCGTGTGTCCGACAAACAACCTGCGTATTGGCAATCGTAACCTGCGCGTGCTGCTCGAATAGCTAACAGAACCGATAACCAACATCGCATAATAACGCCCGCAATGCGGGCGTTATTTGTGTTACAGTGTGTTTGTCATAACCCATCGGGAGCTGTTTATGCGGCTGAGAGGCGACTTGTTCGCGACCGAGAAGAGTGTCCTGGTAATGCGGGGCTCCAAAGCGGAACACCTTCTCCCAAACCTCATCCGAAAAAAGTGTTTCTCGGTCGAGCCATTTGATTACCATCGAAGTTTCTGCGAGAGGGAGCAACAATGAGGAACACACGCGTTGCGATGATTGTGGAATGTGCCTTGGCGGTGGCCATGGCGGTCGTACTCAACTTTGTTGCAATACGACTGCCTATCAACATCGCTGGTGGATCGATCTCACTTACGATGCTGCCGATCGCCATAGTTGCGCTGAGACGTGGTCCTGTTGCTGGAATGATGGCAGGCGCTGTCTTTGGAGCCTTTGATCTGCTCATTGAGCCATTCATCGTGCATTGGGCGCAGGTTTTCCTCGATTATCCCGTCCCATATCTACTCTTCGGTTTGGGAGTAGGTCTATTTGCCCGTGCGTATACACGATTATTTGCCCATACGACTCAAGCGGTAGCAAAAGGTTCAGCCATAATACTTGCCTGTTTTATCCTTGGCGGCATACTGCGTTACGCATCTCATGTACTCAGTGGGGTCATCTTCTTTTCCGAGTACGCCGGCGGTGGAAATGTCCTGGTTTATTCGTTGCTTTATAACGTCACCTACCTTGCTCCTTCGCTCGTTGCCACAGTGGTGCTTGCACTCATCCTTGTGCCGATATTGGAACGAGCAGTGCCCAGCAGCAGGCAAGCAGCAGGCAAGCAACAGGCGACCAGCAGGTTGATTGAATTTTGAAACGCAACGGTGGGGCACTTACATTTACAATCAACCGGCGACCAGCAGCGGGAGCAAAACATGAAATAGCTTGATAGTAAGCCAGATATATGCAATAATCATGTCCCATGTGAGCTATAGCATATCAAGGGCAGCTGAGCATGGTGGGAGGAGCATGGTGGGCTCCGCAATCAAACAAAAGTGGCCCAAAAAGTCAAAATTGGATGAAAATTTGTGTTCGAGGTGGCAATTAAGGGGTTGTTTACCGATAACGCATTTGATTGGTCAGGATACCCATTCCAGCTACACTTCAACGGTTCAAGCCAATAATTGAGGGCGACGGTCCACAACATAATTCCGTCTAAACCGGAGGTTCCAATGAAGACTGCGACAGCCACATTCTCGCAAAGACTACTGTGTGTGCTCTTGATACTGGTGCTCTGTATCCCCTTCCTACCCACCCCAAAAGCGGGCGCAGATGATCTGGACCCGCTTGCCACATACTGGTACCCCTGGCATGGTACTTCGATGACCCCTTTCTCGGTCAGTGATGGTAGCACTATCATAGGAACATTCTGCGTGGCGCTTCATTTAGGTTTCCGCGGAGTGTATAGTTTTAATCGCGTAGATAACCCAGGCGATAATGAAGATGAGATAACAAAATTAATCGGTATCGATGCCCAGACTCTGGCAGAGATTCGCCACGCGATAGCCGAGATGCGTACACTATATATAGACGCCGGGACGCTTTCCCTTGAGCAAGTGCAACGGAACACCCTTCCGGACACGATAGCAGCAAAGCGCTCAGTCGGCCCGCCATTGACACAGAACCTCATCTGGTACCGGCAGTACCTGTACAATCCGGATTTCTTTAAAAATCCGCTGCCTGAGCCTGGGTATGTCCCATTCACCTCTGCAGAACAGAACTATTATTACGATGGTGGTCTCACATTTGGCGACAGGATCGACATCGTATTGGTGGGACCGGCAGATAACACACCAAATGAACACGGATATATCGGGCCCTATTCGATTGAGTATCAAGCTGTCAGCGGCAATGCAGCGACGCTTATCGCCATTAACAATAACGGTATAGACAACGATATCCTTCCTCTATTCTCGCCGGGCGCCCAGGGTCTTGCAACGTACTCCGCAATGCAAGACGGTAGCGGCTCCAGCCTTCAAAGTATCCCCATGTATACAGAGTTCTGGGTAAAACCCTTGCTTCCTGGCGGATCCTCTGTAAAGCTTTACCCGAAGCAGGACATAATACTGGGGATTCAATACGAATCAATTTTCTATATAGAAGACATTCAGACCCAGTACAACCTGGTCTTCGATTACTTTGAGGATTTAGATGTTTATGTTGGAGATAGAGAAGCTGGCCTCAGCAAGACCGTAAGCCTATTTGATGACACCATCCTCGGTGAGCAATCCAAGTATCTTGAGCTTGATGAGAACGACAAAGCGCTTTTCAGTATGTCTGTTACGAACAATTCTGATCTTTGGCCTGTGGATTATCTTTTTGTAGACACTGGTTGGCCGGACACGGGTACAGTGAGACGGATATACACCGCTGCCCAGTTGGCGAATATCACAGCTGAAGAAGATATCGAATGGCGCGTCATGAACAATATCGACCTGAGGAGCTACTGTGAGGCTTTCGACTGGCCGACTCTCACACTTGGGGAAGGGTCCACCATCAATGGGCAAGGTTTCACAATCAGTGGCCTTGATATCCGGCGTCATGTAAGCGTGATAACTCCCGATGTAAACAGTATGAGTCTTATTGCTGTGAATAACGGGACCATAGAAAACCTGGTTATCACAGACTTCAGTATCGTTGGTGCTTCCAATGATGCATTCACGACGCTTTCCGGCAATACAATTGGCGCGGTAGCCGCAAGAAACTACGGGACCATACAAGACCTCTACGTTTCGGACATCTATATTAACGGCTTATCATATTTTGGCGGCATAGTAGGCAGAAACTACGGGGAGATCACAAACATCATCATGGAGGATATCACCATTGGTTTGGGTCATACCGGTTCAGGGACGAATATGATGCCTTCCGGCGACACTGTCGGCGGTGTAGCAGGCTGGAGTCAAGGAGAAATCAGCAACGTAACTCTCAATGGAGTCCAATTCGTGTACAACGGGATGCAAGGCAGCACCACTGTCCTAAACCTCGGCGGTATGATCGGTTATAACGATGGAACCATGGAAAACCTTCTCCTGGATGGTTTTATGTTTGATAATTCCACGTTGCCCCGTTTCAGCGCGTTGGGTGTAGGTGGAATAGCCGGACGAAATTATACTGCTGGAGTCATACGAGAGGCTTTTGTAACTGACATATACTTCAATCCTGGAAATAACGTTGTCCAAGTCGATTTCGGTGGAGTAGCGGGGTGGAATGGCGGGCTTATATGTAACGCTTCAGTGGAAATCACCAGTATCACTGCAGTTAAAGTCGGTGGGATAGCGGATACAAACTCGAACAACGGAGTCGTACGTGATGTCTATGTAACCAAGCATCCGTCCTCTACAGGCGCTACTATCACCGTAAGTGGGTCTGCCGGTGGGATAATCGATGGTAACACCGGTAGCCTTACTAATGCCCTTGTCGAAGACCTCACGATACACGCATTAGGCTCCGGAGATTTTGTCATAGGCGGAATCTCCGCATCGCAATACAATAATACAGCTGGTACTGAGTTTCACGACAACGAGGTACGGAATCTCACTGTCATCCTCGAAGTTCTGCAAGTACCGACAACAGGCAGCACCGGTTTCTTAATCGGTGGCATTGTCGGTCAAAATGGCAGCCAGTCAGCCTTATACAATCTTAATGTCGACGGGTTCACCTTCATCGAACGTTTGCCGCAGCGCACAACCGTACAGGTGAGCCATATCGACGATACCGGTTCAAGGCTCGGCATTTTGGAGCTTGGTGGTGTCCTCGGAAGGAATGCCGCCAGCACGACCATAAGCGAGTGCTCGGTAGATGGGTTTACTGCCAAGGTCGAGACCTACGGCTACCAGCCTATCATCGGAGGGATTCTTGGCTTTTGTGGGGGCAGCATTTCTAGCGGTTATCGAGTGACCATCTCGAACTGTCAGGTCACAGATACCCATCTTTTAGGAAGCGGAATGGTCGGGGGCATTTTGGGCTCGACAACGTGGCGGGCTAGTTCATCGGCATATATGCGAATCGAGAATTGTTCAGTCACCAGCACCACGCTGCAAAGCAACATCTATGCGAATACATCAGCGGTAAATGCAAACCAGTGCGAAGTCCGCTCATACGTAGAGCTTGCTACGACTTCGAGTGTTCCTACAAGCATAGGTGGTATCGCAGGACATGTTTACGGGCAGAACTTCGATAGTTATATCGACCAGTGTTACGCCGATGTGACGATAATCCAGAATGTACCGTCCAGAACCACAGGTGGTATTGTTGGAATGGTTGGATCGAATGCTGTAGCTGTAACCAACTGCTATTCGACAGGTAGCATCACCCAGGCGGTATTGCCTCGGATCGCCCAAGGTATACCAGGTGCGACTGAATATACTTCATATACATGGGGTATTGGAGGTATGGGGGGTACCGAGAGCGCAACCTCGAATCCACCTACGCGCAACAACATATCTACCATGACCATCAATGCAACCACCGAAGTCGTGGCTGGTATTGGAGGCGGACACAACACCTACGTTATTGAGGATATTGCTTCATGTATTACGGCAAACCCGGTGATCCATACGAGCAATACCCGTTTCTTTGGCACTACCAATGATTATTTCAGGAGGGTGAGCACGAATCCCAGCATAACCGCGGGCGCGACTGCTACGAGGAACTACCTGCGCCATCTTGACACTATGGTCTTTACGCGCGGGACAGGCGCCACACCTCCTTTGGACAACCAAATGACGCTGACCGGGCGGGATGGCCTTGCCACCAGCATCGCGGATCTGCAAAGCGCGGATCCAGGAGTCTATGAGGAGATTTACTTCGGCTGGGATTTCGACGACGTCTGGAACGCACCGACGGGGACAGCCTATCCGACCCTTCAGAACACCGGCATCACCGGGGCGGTAGGCATCATAGGCTCTGTGGGATACACGGACATCGACGCCCTGGGCGCTGGTACCGATACCATACCGATCATCACGGCACATGATGATGACGGCGCCATCTGGGCATATGGAGCAAGAACAAGGTACGTTAAAGACGTCTACTATACGAATGGCGATGTGGTAGGCCGCCAGCTGTGTACCTGCGAGCTGCTGGAATTCAATGGTACCGCATTCGTTCCGCTGCATGACCATGATACCTCCCATGCGGATGGCGCGGACAAGGTACGGCTTGTCGTCTTAGATGCAGGTGTGGAGGACCCGGCGGATTCAGGCGAGTTCATCTACCAGTCTTTTCATTTCTACTACATCACCGATACCCTTGAGGCAGGCAACTACCGAAATGAGCTCATACTGATTGATGAGGACAGAGATGAGGCAGAAGTCATCGTCAAAGAAGAGGGCGATAATGACACGTTTTTTGTGGATGTCGTCAAATTTGCAGAAGATCCCCGCTTCTTATTGGGAGGTGCGGAATTCACGCTGTATGAGTATGCAGACCCCGGATGGAGTGGCGCTTTGAGTGTCGTCACGACCATCACACCCAACACGGGCACACCATTTGAGCTCACCTCACCAGGTTATTACGCTTTGTATGAGAGCGTGGTTCCTGCGAACCACTCAAGTGATGGCGTCTACTACAACTTCTGCTTTACAGGCAACACCATCACTCTTGATCCTGCCCAAATCTTGGGTACCGGGAACTTCGAGTGGCAGATAGGCGAGGACAGCTACACACTCATCTTGTCATGCGGCAACGTACCCGATGAGTTCAAACCCAGAGGCGTGGGCTTTACCTTAGGCGGCACCAAGGTGGTCGCCGAGCTTGACGCACTGCTTGCAGAGCTTGGTATCGACGGTTTTGAAGAAATCACTTTTACCTTCGAGCTTACCCAGATAGACCGTACAGGCAACTTCCTTAAGGATGGCAATGGCATACCCATACCCAGGGACAGCCCTGCGATCATCTCACGCGATGCCACAGTCACCGCTACAGACCCGGGCAGCTACGGCTTTCTGTTCGATGAGATCGAAGGGCTTCTTGCAGGGGAGTACTACTTCCTGATAGTGGAAGGCGTATGTTACAAAACCAGCGATGGCACCGCTGATGCGAGGTGGATACTTGACGAGACGCGCTACTTCATCCGTGTGACCGTGGATGAGGTTACAGAGCAAGACGCCATCTCCTTTGTCGTCTCATCCATCAAACAGGCAGACCTGGACAAGCTCATATGGGGTGATGATGACTGGATCAACTTCGATGACATCGCTATAGATTATGACGCCATCGAGCACGCAAGCGTGTTGTTCACGAACACCTATAATGAAGTCCCCGACCCGTTTAGAGAGACCCCTGCCACAGGGGATAAAACACCTGTCTACCTGATCGTAGTGATCATTACCGCTATGCTGGCTGGTGGAGCTATCATCTGGGTAGGTGTAAGGAAGCGTCAAGGCAAAGGCAGGGCAAAGATAAGTTGATTGCCAACAGCAGGGCAAAGATAGGTTGATTACCAGCGGCAGCGCAAACCGGCAATGCCGATGGCAATCAAGCGGCAAAAACTTGTCACGGTCGAAAACTTGACGATGCAGCCGAGATGCGTCACAATGACGCAGTTCGATTAAATACATACTTGCTACCTGAGACAGCCGGTGCTTGTGTAAGCGTAATGAAACCAGATGGTTTCGCCTGCCGAGGTGGTCGATTAAGGGATATTCCGCTTCCCGACGACCTTCACTCCTGGTAGCGAAGGTCGTTTTGCGTAAAGGAGGTGTTATATGCCAAATGCAGAAAAAGTAAAGATACTTGCCCAGGTTACGAAGGATCTTGCAGATGCCGATGCGGTGTGGGTTATGGATTACCGCGGTATGACTGTCAAGCAGGAAGAGCAACTACGTAAGCTTGTCCGTACAAATAATGCATCGTTTAAGGTCTACAAGAACTCGTTTACCGAGCGGGCCCTTCGCGATCTTGATATGCCTTCAATGAATGCCATTCTTTCGGGTCCTTCAGGATTCGTGTTCGTGTTTGGAGATCCGGTCGCTTCAGCCAAAGCAATCAAAGGTTTCATCAAAGAGCAGAAGAAATTCGAGATTAAAGGCGGCTTGCTTAATGGAACCGTTGTGACGGCCGATCAGGTCAAAGCCGTTGCAGATCTACCTTCGCGCGAGGAGCTTCTTGCCAGACTGTTGGGTACGATGGCGAACCCAATGAGCAGTCTCGTACGTGTACTCAATGGGCCAGCTGAGAAATTTGTAAGAACCCTGCAGGCGATTATCGACGACAAGGCTGCCTAGAACGACAAACAACAACAAA
This sequence comes from Coriobacteriia bacterium, assembly GCA_009781535.1. GTDB lineage: Bacteria > Actinomycetota > Coriobacteriia > Coriobacteriales > UBA8131 > WRHU01. Next base: position 12,180 of record WQXX01000006.1, read on the forward strand.
ACTCAAATCGTAACTATGAAAGGAAATACAATGACTGTTTCAAGAAGTGAGATCATCGAGGCTCTGAAGGTTATGCCTGCACTCGAGCTCAGCGAGCTCGTCAAGGAGCTTGAGGAAGTATTTGGCGTCTCTGCCGCCGCACCGGTCTTTGCCGCCGCCCCTGGCGCTGCCGTCGTCGAAGAGGTCGAGGAGAAGACCAGCTTTGACGTCATGCTCGAAGGTTATGGCGACAACAAGATCAGCGTCATCAAAGCCGTTCGCGAGCTTACCGGTCTGGGCCTGAAAGAGGCCAAGGATGCGGTTGAGGCTGCTCCCAAGGCAATCCTTGAAGGTGTTGATAAGGCCAAGGCTGAGGAAGCCAAGCGCAAACTTACTGACGCCGGCGCTGCTGCAACCATCAAATAAATACCGCTTTGGTTTACCGATAAAGAAGGGTGTAGCCCGGCTTTTATCGGCACAAGGTTTAGATGCATATCGTGCTGCACCGCAAGCGGTGCAGCACGTAAGAGCGCGGGGGCTCTGCGAAACGCAGAGCCCCCGCGCTTATTCAGCGTCCTGAATCCAGGAATCACCAAGCAGTATCAGACGTTGCCGATAAGGACGCGGTTCAGGTGCAAGCGGGCAAGCTCAGCCGCTCGACGCAGGGTAGCAACGGGGGTAGGCGCACGGTCGCGCATCCGATGCTGAGGAAAGAAACGTGTCAAGTGCAGAGGAATATCTCTGTCGATGGAGGCAAGCCAAGCTGCCAGTGCCTCAATCTCTTCGGGAGAGTCATTCAGGCCAGGGATGACAAGCGTCGTTACCTCGACATGGATGCGCGCAGCAGCTGATGCTATGTTGCGCTTGACGGTTGCAAGTCCTGATGGTGCTCTAACCAGGTCATAAAAGTCTTGAGTAAAACCCTTCAGGTCGATGTTAGCGGCGTCAAGCAGGCCCAGAAGCTCGCTCCAAGGTTCGTCGTTGAGATACCCATTGGTAACAGCGACGTTGAGCATTCCTGCCTCATGTATGCGCCGTGCGCAATCACGCACGAACTCGAAGTTGATAAGCGGCTCGTTATACGTGTACGCGAGGCCGATGTTGCCTCGTTTCCGCTCAAGAAGTGCACGTGATACGAGTTCTTTGATGATGGGGGATTCCTCTGATTTGACAGGGGGTGTGACAGGGGCAGGCGGTGTGACAGGGGGACGGTCTGGTTTGTCACATGTCACATGTGACAAACCAGACCGTCCCCCTGTCACACCGCCTGCCCCTGTCACTGCCCTTGCCACACTGTTTCTTGTCTCATCAACCCAGCCATGCGCAATCGAGCTGTTCTGACAGAATGGGCAGTCAAGGTTGCAGCCCCACGAACCCAAGCTCAGAATCATCGAACCAGGGTGGAAGAACGCCAGCGGCTTTTTCTCGATGGGGTCAAGCGCCAGTGAGCTGATGCGTCCGTACTGCTCGGGAACCACAACGCCGGCACGCACGGTGCGAGTGCCACACACTCCTCGATGGCCCTGGGCTATATGACAGTTGTGCGGGCACAAAGAGCAGACAGCCTTCGTTGAGCGGCTCACAGCAGTGCTTTCTGCATCAAATACGCCGTCAGATTCCAGGTTACTCATACCGGATGACCTCGAAACGCTCCATATCATACGGAGCATGCGGATGGATTCCAGCTTTCGCCAGCGCAATGGAAACCTGTTCCTGAGGGGTATCCACACCTTCAAGGTCAGGCAGCAGCAGACCGCGCCGCCGTCCATTGCTTACGATGACGCCGTAGCGCTTGACGTCAAGCTCGTCAAAGCCACTGATGGGCTCAGCCGCACCGAGGACGTCCACACTGCACGTGAGGTTTGGCAGCTCGTTAATGGTAATAGGCCTGAATCGGGGATCCTCAGTGCCGGCACATACCGTGTTGCGGCAGATCTCTTCCAACACATTGGAGGTCGTTGCAGAGATGGTGCCGATGCATCCGCGTAGATCGTCGTTTGCCCGTACATGGTACGAGACAAAGACGCCCGCCGCGCGGCTGCTCAACATGGCGAGCAGCTCCTGTTCTTCTGGGGAGCCATTGGCCTTGACGTCGTCGATGATAACAGCGATAGCCGGGCGTTGTGTTGATGGCAGCGTGCCATGCTCCAGATACCAGCGAAGCCCGCTTGTTGCAATCCGTACCGGTAAGCTCGGACGTTTGTTCATAATCAGCCTTTCTAGTCAGCCTTTCTAGTCAGCCATTCTAATCAAACTTTCAAATCAAGCTTGACTCGATGAAATCACAGACAGGGTCGCGCACGAGTCTCATTTGCGTTACCGCGGTCAAAACGGGCAACGCCATAACCCACGCCCCACGGCCCTTCGTACGAATACAGCTCGGTATTAACCTCATACCCATCAAAAAGACCAGCCATGATGAGAAAGGAGTTGAGCCCACATTCGGCTGCCTTGTCGCGAAACGATTCATCAAAACTGAAGAAACGCCCAAAATCACCCGAAGCAAAAGCCTGGCACATCGCTTCGTCAAAGACAGGACCTTCCGGCGCAAAGCCGTATGAGCCGCTCTTTTTTAGCCGATGCGACAGATCCCCACTCGCAACAAACACTGTTCTAAGCCCCAGGGAGGCTGCAACCTGTTGCACGCATCGGCCAAGGCTGTAGTGCGTTTTCTCGTCAAGCAAAGAGATAGAGATACGCGCAAACTTGCAGGAATCCACATCAAGGCCTGCCGCCAGCAGGAAATGCAAAGGCACCATCACGCCATGGTCAAGCACAGGGTCGGCACGTTTCAGACAGGGCAGGCTGGCATCACGCGCCTGGTTGGCAAGAGCTGCAACAAAGCCTTCGTCATAGGTAATCTGATAACGCTCGGGGTCGCGCCCAAAGCTGTGCCATGAGCCCTTTGCATGAGCGCCCGAAGACAGGAGAAAGCAGTCACGGTAGACAGAACCGTGCGGTGTGGCAAAGACGATGAGTTCCGGGCGGGCAGCCACGATTTCTGAGGCAATGCGCGCGTAGGCGCTGCAAGTCGCTTCAGCTGTCGCCAGGTCAGCGGCAGAGCCAATGCCGGCAACCAGAATTGGAGGGTGGGGGACAGCTGCCGCAAGGTTGACGCCTCGTCCATCGCAGACCTTGTGTTCTTTCTGTGTCATATGCCTCCTATCAATAACTAATCAACAAATCCGCAACCAACAGCAGAAACCTAAAATTCTAAAAAAACAAGTCTTGTTTTTGTTTAATTTGATGGTATCATTGATTGGTTGCGGTTATTAGCAAATCTGAAGCAGTAATAAGCGACTCCCTTTTGGTTTGACCCTGTTTCTTGAAGGAGGAATCCCTTTGGCAAAGGATACCATCACTACACTGACAAACCTGTACCGAGAGCGCAAAAGCTTCGCAAAAATCCCTGAGGTCATGGACGTTCCCAACTTAATATCCATTCAGACGGACTCGTTCAACTGGTTTAGAACCGAGGGCCTTGCAGAAGCATTTGCCGACATCTCTCCCATCGAAAACCCATCAAAGAACCTTCTCGTCGAATTCGGCGTGCATGAGTTCGGCGACCCGAAGTTCAGCGAGGAAGAGTGTAAGAACAAGGATATATCATATCAGGCGCCTTTGTTTGTCGAGATCCGATTCATCAACAAGGATACCGGCGAGATCAAGGAGCAAGAGGTGTTCATGGGCGATTTTCCGCTCATGACCAGCCGAGGCACCTTTATCATCAACGGCACCGAGCGTGTAGTTGTCTCACAACTCGTGCGCTCGCCTGGCGTATACTTTGGCTCCGAGCAGGATAAAACGAGCGACAAGATCCTCTTTAATGCGAAGGTCATTCCTTCGCGGGGTGCGTGGCTCGAGTTCGAGACCGACCGACGCGACATCTTAAGCCTGCGCGTCGATCGCAAGCGTAAGCAGCCGGCAACGCTGCTGCTCAAGGCTTTCAACATCGCGATGACACGCGATGAGGTCGTCAAGCTGCTCGGCGACACCGACCTTGTCCAGCGCACGCTTGACCGTGACCTGGCTATCACACGCGAAGAAGCGCTCATCGAGCTGTACAAGCGTCTGCGTCCGGGCGAGCCGCCCACGGTCGACAGCGCCCGTACGCTGCTCGACGGCCTGTTCTTTAATCCCCAGCGTTATGACCTGGCAAAGGTTGGCCGCCACAAGATCAATAAGAAACTCAACCTCGGCGAGAACGAGGACGTCTCGACGCTTACCCCGACAGACATCATCGAGACGATGCGCTACATCGTAGCGCTTCACAATGGGGACGAGACAAAAAAGACCGACGACATCGACCATTTTGGCAACCGTCGCATCCGTACCGTCGGCGAGCTGATCCAAAACCAGTTCCGCATCGGGCTTTCGCGCATGGAGCGTGTGGTGCGCGAGCGTATGTCCACGCAGGAGATCAATGAGATTACCCCGCAAAGCCTTATCAACATCCGTCCCATCGTGGCGGCGATCAAGGAGTTCTTCGGGTCCTCGCAGCTCTCGCAGTTCATGGATCAGACCAATCCGGCAACCGGTATCACGCACAAGCGTCGTCTTTCTGCGCTCGGCCCCGGCGGCTTGTCCCGCGAGCGGGCAGGCTTTGAGGTGCGCGACGTGCACACCTCACACTATGGCCGCATGTGCCCCATTGAGACGCCTGAAGGCCCTAACATCGGTCTTATCGGCACGCTGGCTACCTATGCGCGCGTCAACCGCTTCGGTTTCATCGAGACCCCGTACCGCCGTGTGGTCAATGGCAAGGTCACCGATGACATCGATTACCTGACCGCTGACGAGGAAGAACAGTACATCATCGCACAGGCAAACGACCTTTTCGACGCGAACACACGCGTCTATGGCCGTGTGAATGAGAGGGGCAGGTTCATCCCCTCCAAACGGGTTCTGTGCCGTGTGCGTGGCGTAGACGGCATCTTTGGCGAGCCGGAAGAAGTTGACCCCAAGAAGGTCAACTACATGGACATCTCTCCGCGCCAGATGGTCTCGGTAGCCACTGCGCTCATTCCTTTCCTTGAGCATGACGACGCCAACCGCGCCCTCATGGGCTCGAACATGCAACGTCAGGCTGTACCGCTGCTGCGCCCGGAGGCCCCGCTCGTGGGTACGGGTATGGAGCATCGTTGCGCCATCGACTCAGGCGAGATCGTACTTGCCAAGCACCCCGGTATCGTCGAATACGTTCAGACTGACAAGATCCGCATCCGCGCCATGGACGGCAGCCTCGACGAGTACACGCTGCCTAAATTCCAGCGTTCCAACCAAAGCGGCTGCTTAAACCACAAACCGCTTGTGCGGGTGGGCCACGAGGTCTTCAAAGGCGAGGTCTTGGCCGATGGTCCGGCCACCAGCCTCGGCGAGCTTTCGCTCGGGCAGAACCTGCTGGTTGCCTATATGCCCTGGGAGGGCTTCAATTACGAGGACGCCATCATCTTATCCGAGCGCGTGGTCTTTGACGACCTGCTCACGAGTATCCATGTGAGCGAGTACGAGATCGACGCCCGCGATACCAAGCTCGGGCCGGAAGAGATCACCCGCGAGATTCCCAACCTTTCCGATGACATGACCGCCAACCTCGATGAGGACGGCATCATCCGCATCGGCGCAGAGGTGGTACCGGGAGATGTGCTTGTTGGCAAAGTGACTCCCAAAGGCGAGACCGACCTGACGGCAGAGGAGCGCCTGCTCCGCGCCATCTTTAATGAAAAAGCACGCGAGGTGCGCGACACCTCGCTGAAAGTACCTAACGGCGCTGGAGGCCGCATCATCGGCATCTCGCGCTTCTCACGCGATGCCGGGGATGAACTGATGCCCGGCGTCAATGAGCTGGTGCGCGTCTATGTGGCTCAGAAACGCAAGATCCAGCAGGGCGACAAGCTCGCCGGGCGTCATGGCAACAAAGGCGTTATCTCACGCATCCTGCCCATCGAGGATATGCCTTATCTTATCGATGGCACACCGGTCGACATCATCCTCAACCCGCTCGGCGTGCCCTCGCGTATGAACGTCGGCCAGCTGCTTGAGACCCACCTTGGGTGGGCCGCACAACAGGGCTGGAGCGACGAGGCCAACCAGACAAGCTCGGTTCCTGGCCCTATCTACCTTTCCACGCCGGTGTTTGACGGCGCTTCAGAAAAAGAGATCTCAGACGCCATCGGCAAGGCGAACAAAAACCTGCGTATGCGCATCCACGAGCAACTCGGCGAGCTAGCCCGCGATGAGTTCATCCCGCAGCTTTCCTTAACGGGCAAGGCCGAGCTCTTTGATGGCCGCACCGGCGAGAAGTTCCGCGAGCCTATCACCGTCGGCCAGAACTACATACTCAAGCTTTCGCACCTTGTCGACGACAAGATCCACGCACGCTCGACCGGTCCCTACTCGCTTATCACCCAGCAGCCGCTCGGTGGCAAGGCGCAGTTTGGCGGCCAGCGCTTTGGCGAGATGGAAGTGTGGGCGCTGTACGCGTATGGCGCCTCTAACGTGCTCCAGGAGATACTCACGATCAAATCCGACGACACCGCCGGCCGCGTCAAGTCCTACGAGCACATCGTTAAAGGCGAGAACATCCCTGCTGCCGAGATACCTGAGTCCTTTAAGGTACTCGTCAAGGAGATGAAGTCCCTGTGCCTGGACGTCGATCTCATCGGTGATGAGCGCGAGGAGCGCCTTGAGGACATGGACGTGCCCGAGTCCGCCTCCTTCAGCTCGGTACTGGCCGACATGGATGATGACAGCGACGACAGCGACGTGGACACCCTCGACCTGATCGCACATGGGTTGTCTAACCTTGGACTTGACATGGGCGACTTCTCCAATCTGTTCGATGGAGCTGCTGACAGCTTTGACGATGATGATGAAGCCGATGAAGATGATGAGGACGCAGACACAGGCGGTCTTTCCATACTTGATGACCTTGGATACGCCGAAGACCTCGATTCAATCGAGGAAGAGGAGTAACAGATGACTGAATTCGACGTAAACAATTTCGATCGTCTTAAGATCGGGCTGGCTAGCGCTGAGCGTATCCGCTATTGGTCGCGCGGCGAGGTCAAAAAACCCGAGACCATCAACTACCGCACGCTTAAACCAGAAAAGGACGGCCTGTTCTGTGAGAAGATCTTCGGCCCGACTAAGGACTGGGAGTGCAATTGCGGAAAGTACAAACGTATCCGTTTCAAGGGTATCGTCTGCGAGCGCTGCGGCGTTGAGGTCACCCGTGCCCGCGTGCGCCGCGAGCGCATGGGGCATATCGAGCTTGCCGCCCCGGTAAGCCATATCTGGTATTTCAAGGGTTCGCCCTCGCGCCTTGGGTATTTGCTTGACATCTCACCCAAGGAACTCGAGAAGGTCCTGTATTTTGCAAGCGCCATCGTCACCTGGGTAGATACGGAAGCGCGCGAGGCTGACGCCATCGATTTGCGCGACGAACTCGCAGCCGACCTTGAGGAGCTTGATGCCGAGCTTGAGCGTGCTATCGAGACAACCAGGCGCCTTTCGACCGAGTATGCTGGCCTCGACAGGGACAATGACCTTTCAGACGACGACCGTATGACGCCTGAGGAGGTCGAGGAGGAGATTACTGAGCTGCGTGAGGAATTCGCTGAGCGCAAGGAACTGCGGACCGAAGCGTATGACGCCTTCATGAAGATCACGGTCAAACAGCTCATCAGCGACGAAGCCTTATCACGTGAGCTGCGTATCAACTACAGCCAATACTATCGTGGCGGCATGGGAGCGGAGGCAGTACGTGAGTTGCTCGCTGCCATCGAGCTTGAGGAAACGGCAGCTGAGTTGCGTGCCATCATCGATGAAGGCAAGGGGCAACGCCGCGCCAAGGCCATCAAGCGTCTGAAGGTCATCGATGCGTTCATCAACAGCGAGAACAAACCGACCAATATGATACTTGACGTCATTCCGGTCATCCCGCCCGATCTGCGCCCGATGGTCCAACTCGACGGCGGTCGTTTTGCGACCAGCGACCTCAACGATCTGTATCGTCGCGTTATCAACCGTAATAACCGTCTCAAGCGCCTGCTGGAGCTGGGCGCTCCCGAGATCATCGTCAACAACGAGAAGCGTATGCTGCAAGAAGCAGTGGACTCGCTGTTCGATAACGGGCGCCGTGGGCGTCCGGTAACCGGCCCTGGCAACCGTCCGCTTAAATCTATCAGCGACATGCTCAAGGGTAAGCAGGGGCGCTTCCGCCAGAACCTGCTCGGCAAGCGCGTCGACTACTCCGGTCGTTCGGTCATTGTCGTAGGTCCGCAACTCCAGATACATCAGTGCGGCCTGCCTAAGCAGATGGCGCTTGAACTCTTCAAGCCCTTTGTGGTCAAACGTCTTGTGGAGCTTGAATATTCCAACAACGTCAAAGCTGCCAAGCGCATCGTCGATCGTGCGCGCTCAGAAAAGGTCTGGGACGTACTCGAAGAAGTCATTGCCGAGCACCCCGTCCTGCTTAACCGCGCCCCCACGCTGCACCGCCTCGGCATCCAGGCATTTGAGCCGGTACTGGTGGAAGGCAAGGCCATCCGCCTGCACCCACTCGTCTGCACAGCATTCAACGCTGACTTCGATGGCGACCAGATGGCTGTCCACGTGCCGCTTTCCAGCGAGGCGCAGGCAGAAGCACGCGTGCTGATGCTTTCTGCCAACAATATCAAATCGCCCGCACACGGCCGTCCGCTTGCGGTGCCGACTCAGGACATGATTATCGGTCTGTACTACCTCACAGCGGTTCGAGAGGGCTTCCCGGGCGAGGGAAAGGCTTTCATGAGCTTTAACGACGCCTTGAACGCCTATGACGCCGCACGTGACGCCCAACTCAGACCCGACGTCGATCTGCAGGCAAAGATCTTCGTCCGCCTTACCGAGGACTGTGTCGTAGAAACGGACTTTGGCGCTTTCGAATACCACAAAGCAGGGGAGCGTATCGAGACCACGGTCGGCCGCATCACCTTTAACGAGGCGCTGCCCGAAGACCATCCGTTCATCAATTTCGAGATGAACAAATCAACCATCGCACGTCTGGTGGAGGATTGCACGAATCGTTATCCCGTCTCGCAGATGGCGCAGATACTCGATGGGCTTAAGGCCATCGGTTTCCACTACGCCACCCGCGCCGGCGTCACGGTTTCTGTCTACGACGCAACCATACCGTCAGAAAAAGCGACCATCCTTGCCACGGCTGATGCAAAAGTCGCAGCCATCGATGAGCAGTACGAGATGGGCCTGATGAGCGAGGAGGAACGCCACCGTGAGGTCGTCGATGTGTGGTCGATAGCCAATGAGGAAGTTGGCGAGGCGATGGCTGCGAACTTTGACAAGTTCAACCCCATCTACATGATGGCCTTCTCAGGCGCGCGTGGTAATATCAAGCAGATCCGTCAGCTTGCTGGCATGCGCGGCCTGATGTCCGACCCGAAAGGCGAGATCATCGACCGTCCCATCAAGGCGAACTTCCGTGAGGGCTTATCCGTTCTTGAATACTTCATTTCAACGCACGGCGCTCGCAAGGGTCTGGCCGACACCGCGCTGCGCACGGCAGACTCGGGTTATCTGACCCGTCGTCTTGTGGATGTCGCTCAGGACGTCATCGTCCGCGAAGTGGACTGCGGCAGCGACGACGGCATCGACTACCCGCTGTATAAGTCAGTCGAGAAAGGCGAGATCGATCACAACCTCGTCGGCCGCTGTGTGCTTGAGCCGGCTGTCGATCCGAGAACAGGGGAGATCTTACTTGATACGAATGACTATGTCGGTTCGCTTGCAGATATCAGGCGGCTGCTTGACGCAGGTCTGACACATATCAAGGTACGTACGATCATGACCTGCCACGCCCATCGCGGTGTGTGCCAGAAATGCTATGGCTGGGACCTTGCAGCTTCGCGCCCTGTCAACATCGGTACGGCTGTCGGCATCA